>CACZYK010000020.1 GCA_902785295.1 uncultured Clostridium sp. | reverse complement strand
ATGAAGCTGCTACAAATGGCACATCAATAAATGAAATTTTTGAAACATTAAAGTTAGCTTAGAATCCTACTTTTTATTTAACTGTAAAATTTTGTAATTAAAAACGCACAATTATAGGAGGTTATGTATATTGTCAGATAATGGAAAAAGTGGTGAACAAATAAGCAATATAAATAAGATTTCAAAAATGGTATATGATGAATTTTTAAAATCTTAAATAGTTCTTAATTTGTTTTGATAGTTGTTTCTCTGCAAGAAATGAGATATTTGCTAGACATGGATATCAATTTAATGAAGAACCTTTTGTAACACATTTTAATAATAAAACATGGTATACTCTTAATCCTAATTTTAAAGGTGATGATTCAGAACTTAATAAATATGAGATAGCTAACTATAAAAAAATCTTAGAGTAGGAAGCTAAATAGGAATTTTATAAAATAAAAATTATATAATAACTTAAGTATAAATAAGGCTGTTGGTTAAATTGCTAGTAATATCAACAGCCTTTTAATGTCACTTAGAATTCCACATATTAATGAAATTATTATAAAAAAAGTTAAAGTTATTTTCATCAAAGTTTCTTTTAATTATGAAGCACCTTCTATCATTACCTAAGGTATGAGATGAATATAAATCACATTTAATCAAATCTTCAGTATAATTTTTATGTAAGCTTATTAAAAGACCATAAGGAAATACTATATTTGTAAGTTTAAATTCTACTAAATTAGGATATTTAGATGATAATTTTTTTATGGCTTCCATATATTTTGTTACTAATTCAACTGTATTAAATGAAAATAAATCATTAACTTTATAATTAATAATATCTTTGAATGTTTCACAATTTACATTTGGAATAAGGAATTTAAATTTTGTACCATGTTGAATGCTAAATAATATACTTTCTTTCCAGTTTTCATTATAATGCTCTTCAGTAAAAAAAGATAAGCATGAAAGATTTGATATGTAAACAGTATCACTATTAAATAATAGTTTATCTATAGGATAAATTTTTTCAATTTCTTTTCTGCTTGTTAAAAAAATATTTTTTAAAAAAGTGTCATCTTTATTTTTATTATAGTTAAGATTATTTATAGAAAAATCATTACTTTGTATTTTTTTATCAACATATAAATTCAAAGATGAAATTTTACTCCCAAATATTGAAAAAAGCAATAGTATAGTAAGAACTTTTTCAGGTTTTGACAATATAGAATTATTTATAAATAAATATAATCTATCACCTAAAAGTTCTTTATCATTTTTAATGTTTTTAGTAAATATTTTTTTTAATAAAAATGGATCTCCATGATTTTCTTTTAAAATAAATTTGCAGTTAGCTTCAATAGAATAAATAAGTTCAGGTATACTTATTAATAATTCTGCTAATGAGTTTAAAAATGAGGAACTTATATTTTCACGATTCATTAATTTTGTTCTTCTAGAAGGTTCATTCCATATTTTAGATGTATCACAAGAAGAATTTTTATATTTTAGTATAATATTTGGGAAGAAGTTTTCTAGAAATTCTTTTTGAGTAGGTTTTTTAAATATACCTTTTAATATAGGACCATCAATATAAGTAGATGTATATAAAGAATTATAAATAAAAAATAAATTTATTTGTTGTGACATAATCTATTCCCCCTTTATAGAATAATTTATAAATATTTTAGCATTCATAAATATTTTCTACAATAATATTTGTTTGAACTTATTTTGAATGAATTTTGAAACTGTATTTACTTTAAATTAAAAAGATAAGGTATTAATATAGTTTTAAAAATATAGTAATTTAATATTTTGGAGGGTATAGTATTATGAATAAAAAAACAAAGAAAGAGGAATTTGAAGAGCTTTTTGAAAAATTAAGTATGAAAGATAAATCTAGTTTTATAAAGCTTATAAAATATTTAAATAAAAATAACTTAAAAAAGTAGAAAAATATTCTATTGATACTTTTACAATATATGATTAATATTATATAATTTAGTCAAAGATATAAATAGGAGAAAAAATATAGATAATAATTATAATTTTTAAATTATTTTTGAAGGGGGAAAAGCTTATGAAAAATTTTTTTAAAAATATTCTTCAATATTTTTCTCCAGAGCTTATAAAAAGTATTCAGAGAATATTAAAATTTCTTCTTGTTTATACAATTATCTTTATTATAATAGCAACAGGGTTTAAATATGCAATTCCTTTTGTTATAGCGTTTATTATAGCTATTCTTTTAAAGCCTATTAAAAATAGAATATTATCATTAAATAAAAAATTTAAAAGCTTAGGCTGTGCAAATGGAATTGTATCTTTTTTATTAACTCTTTTAATAGTATCTGGTATAGCGTGGCTTGTATTTATAATAGGTGTAAATTTGGTACAACAGCTTAAAAGCTTATATGTTTACATAACAAATAAAGATACATTAGATATGTTTCTTGTTTATTCAAAGGAAAAGGTAAAGATTATTTTAAATGCCTTAGGTAAAAATTTAACACCTGATATTATGGCTAAGATAAATGATAGTCTTGCAAGTATAATAGAATCAATATCTTCAATAATATCACTTTTTTTAAAGAATCTTTTAAACATAGTAGTATCAATACCAACAGCTTTTTTAATGATATTAATAACAATAATAGCAACATTTTTCTTTACAAAGGATATTGATAAAATTCAAGTAAAAATAAAGGGTATATTTTCAGAAAAAGGGTTAAGACTATTAGATAAACTTAATAAAAAGAAAAATGAAATTTTAGGTGGGTATATAAAGGCATATACATTAATAATGATAGCACTTTTTATATATTGCATAATTGCTTTTAAGATAGCAGGAATAAAATATGCAGTTGTAATTGCTTTATTAACTGCAATTATAGATGCACTTCCATTATTTGGAGCAGGTCTTGTATATGGATTTTTAGTTATTGCATCTTTTATAGAAGGAGATTATAAAAAAGCAATAATTTTAATCATAGGATATATAGGAATTGTTGTAGTAAGACAATTTTTAGAACAGCAGCTTGTTTCAAGTTTTTTAGGTCTTAATCCTTTAATAGTTATAATAGGACTTTTTATAGCGCTAACTCCATTAGGCTTTAAAGGAATGTTTTACTTTATAGGAGCATTTTTAGTTTATGAAGCTCTATACTCAACACCAAAAAAGAAAAATAAAAAATCAACTTAAAATTACAATAAAAAACCACTATTCTTTTATAGAAGATTGGTGGTTTTTTATTATAAGGTAATTTATTATTTTTAAGAATCTACAACGTTAATGTATGTTAATGTATGGTCTTCAGTTCCTTGTACATACAGTTTAGCTTTTTTTAAATCTTCTACATAATTTAAAATATCTTCAGTTATTATTTCGCCAGGACAAAGTACTGGGATTCCTGGTGGATATGCAAGTAAAAATTCACAAGAAATTTCACCAAGGCTTTCTTTTAAAAGTACTTTTTTATTTGAGGCATAAAAAGCTTCTCTTGGGTTCAAAGCTTTTTTAGGTATCTTAGGAATATCAAAAAAAGTATTTATACTTTCTTTTTTCCCATAATACTCGCTTGAAATTTCCCTAAGAGTTTCTATAAGCTTATCCATATTTTCTTTAGTGTCTCCAAAAGAACCAACTGCTAAAACGTTATAAAAATCTGCAAGTTCCATTTGTATATGATATTTTTCAGCTAATATTCTTTCAAGTTCATAGCCAGTTATTCCAAGTTCATGACAAGATATTGTTATCTTAGTAGGGTCAAATGCATAAGCACCTTCTCCATCTAAAACTTCCTCTCCAAAGCAATAAAACCCTGGAATTTTATTTATTTCATCTCTTGCATAATCAGCCAAAGTAATTGCATATTGTAATAAATTTTCGCCTTCTAAAGCTATCTGTTTTCTTGCACAATCTAAAGATGCCATTAGTATATAAGAAGGAGAAGTAGTATGAAGTAAATTTAATACTTGTTGTACCCTACTAGCACTTATAAACTTACTTTTAACATGTAAAAGAGAAGTTTGAGTTAAGGAACCTATTATTTTATGTGTACTTTGAGCACACATATCAGCCCCTGCTTCTAAAGCAGACATAGGAAGTCTTTGAGAAAAAGCCAAATGAGGACCATGTGCTTCATCAACTATTAAAGGAATATTATAGCTATGGACTATCTCTACAATTTTCTTTAAATCTGTAGCCACACCATAATAAGTAGGATTTATTATTAATACTGCTTTTGTATCTGGATTTTCTTCTAAAGACTTCTTTACAGTATCTGGTGCAATGCCCTGTGCAATTCCTAACATTTTATTTATTTGAGGATTCATATATACTGGTGAAGCTCCACTTAAAATAATTCCAGCAGTAACAGATTTATGTACATTTCTTGGAATTAAAATCTTATCACCAGGTTTTACAGTAGACATTATCATTGCTTGAATAGCTCCTGAAGTACCATGAAGAGCAAAAAAACTACTATCAGCACCATAAGCATCAGCAACAAGTTCTTGGGCCTCTTTAATAACACTTTTGGGATGATGAAGGCTATCTACTGATTTAAAAACAGTAACATCTATTTTAAAAGGATTTTCCCCAATAAATTCTTTAAACTCATTATATGTTCCATTTCCTTTTTTATGGCCTGGAACATGAAATGGAATTGTTTCATTTTTTACATATTCTTTTAATGCGTTGAATAAAGGTGTTTTCATCTGTAAGTCTTTGTTCATTTATCTATCTCCCTTGTCTGCTTAATTGCAAATTGCATACATAAGTAAATAATATACAATTTGTTTTATTAATTATAAATTTTGATAAAATAAACAAGTTTGGAAACTTGCTTACTTTAAAACAAATATATTATAAGTAATATAAATTTATAATGCAATAAAAACAACCAAAAACTAGTTTTAAATATAAAAAGTAAGAAAAATTTATTACTTGAACTTAGAAATATTTTAATAAATATTATATTGACAATAAAATTTCATAGTGTTAATATTGTTAGAAATCTAACAATATTAGAAGAGGTGTTTATGTGGAGGATAAAATTTGTATAGGGAAAGCTATTCATATGGTTGGAAATCAAATGAAAAGGCTTTTTGATAATGCAGCTACAGAGTATGGTCTTACATCAATTCAATCTAGAATGATTAGATATTTATATTTAGAATCAGAAAAAAGAGATGTTTATCAAAAGGATATAGAAGAGGAATTTAATATAAGAAGGTCTTCTGTATCAAGTGTTTTACAACTTTTAGAGAAAAAGGGATATATAGAAAGAGTAAGTGTAGAAAGAGATGGAAGGTTAAAAAAGATAGTTTTGACTGGAACCGGTAAACTTATTCAAGAAAAAGTACATTCTTTAATTCAAGAAGGAGAGAAAAGCTTAAAAGATGAGCTTACAGAAGAAGAACTAAATTTATTTATGGATATATTATCAAGGTTATCTAAAAAGCTTGGGTAATTTTGATTTTATATATAGTTAGAAGTCTAACAAAAGGAGATGAGGAAAATGATAAAAAAGTTATCCATGTACATTAAGGAGTACAAAAAGGATACAATTTTAACTCCAATATTTATGATTTTAGAAGTAATTATGGAGATGATTATTCCATTATTAATGGCAGCAATCATTGATAATGGATTTGAAGGAGGAAGCATAAAGTATGTATGCTTTATAGGGGTAATAATGCTTATAACTGCTATGCTTTCATTGACTTTTGGTGCTTTAGGAGGTAAATTTGGAGCTTCAGCTTCCTGTGGATTTGCAAAAAATTTAAGAAAAGCAATGTTTCACAATATACAAAATTTTTCATTTGAAAATATTGATAAATACTCAACAGCAGGATTAGTTACTCGTTTAACAACAGATGTAACAAATCTTCAAAATGCTTTTCAAATGATTATTCGTATGTTTGTAAGAGCACCAATTTCACTTATATGTGCAATGTTTATGTCATTTTACATTAATTTTAAATTATCATTGATATTTGTAGGTGCAATTATATTTTTAGGACTAGCATTATATTTTATAATGACACATGCACATCCTTATTTTAAAGAAGTATTTAAAAAATATGATAATTTAAATGCAAGTGTTCAAGAAAATTTAACTGGAATAAGAGTAGTTAAAGCTTATGTAAGAGAGGAACATGAAATAAATAAGTTTAAAAAGGCCTCAGAACAAATATATAATTATTTTAAAAAGGCTGAAGGAATATTAATTTTTAATAATCCAATAATGATGTTTTCTATGTATACATGTATGATAACTCTTTCATGGCTTGGAGCTAAGATGATTGTATCAAGCACTATGACTACTGGTGAACTTATGAGTTTATTTACTTATTGTACAAATATACTTATGAGCCTTATGATGATTTCTATGGTTTTTGTTATGGTTGTTATGTCAAAATCTTCTGCAGAAAGAATTGTTGAAGTTTTAGAAGAAAAGAGTACCTTAACTAATTGTGAAAATCCAATTTATGAAGTTAAAGATGGTTCAATTGAATTTAATAATGTAGATTTTTCTTATAGTAATGATAAAAATAACTTAAACTTAGAGAAAATAAATATAAAAATAAATTCAGGAGAAACCATTGGAATTTTAGGAGGAACAGGTAGTGCCAAATCTACACTCGTTCAGCTTATTCCTAGGTTATATGATGTAACTGGTGGAGAGGTTAAAGTTGGAGGAATTGATGTTAGAAAGTATGATATAGAAAGCCTTCGTAATGAGGTTGCTATGGTTCTTCAAAAAAATGTATTATTCTCTGGAACAATAAATGAAAATCTTCGTTGGGGAAATAAAAATGCAACTCAAGAAGAAATAATTCATGCTTGTACACAATCTCAAGCGTTTATGTATTGCAAGAGCTCTTTTAAAGAATCCTAAAATTTTAATATTAGATGACTCTACAAGTGCTGTTGATACTAAAACTGATGCATTTATAAGAAAGGCATTTAAAGAAGATATTCCAAATACAACAAAGCTTATAATAGCACAACGTATTTCTTCAATACAGGATTCAGATAAAATAATAGTATTAAATGATGGAAAAATTGATGGCTTTGGAACTCATGAGGAACTTCTAAAAACTAATGAAATATATAGAGATGTATATGAATCTCAAACGAAGGGAGATGATAAAAATGAAGCCTAAAAATATGCCAATGAAAAAGAGTGAAAATGCAGGAACAACTTTTAAAAGATTAATGAATTATGTTTTAAAGGAATATAAAATTCATTGTTTAGTAGTTCTTATAGCTATTTTGATAAGTTCTTTAGCAGGAGTATATGGAAGTTTATTTTTAAAAACTCTTATAGATGATAAAGCTTGGAGTTATTTATTATATAGGTGTAATTGCAAGTTATCTTTACAGTAAAATTATGGTTATTGTATCTCAAGGAGCATTAAAAAAGATAAGAGATGATATGTTTGAACATATGGAAAGTCTTCCAATAAAATATTTTGATACCAATGCTCATGGGGATATAATGAGTCTTTATACAAATGATACAGATACTTTAAGACAAATGCTTAGTCAAAGTATACCTCAGCTTTTATCATCAGTAATAACAGTTGTAAGTGTATTTATTTCAATGGTGGTTTTAAGCATTCCTTTAACAATTATTGTTGTCATAATGGTAGTTGTTATGATGAATGTAGTAAGAGTAATTGGTGGAAAAAGTGGTGCTTATTTTGGAAAGCAACAACGTGATTTAGGAAAGCTTAATGGATATATAGAAGAGATCATGGAAGGACAAAGAGTAGTTAAGGTGTTTTGCCATGAAGATGAAGTTAAAGAAAAGTTTGATGAATTAAATGAAAACTTATTTGATAGTGCTAATAATGCTAATACCTTTGCAAATATTTTAATGCCTATTATGGGAAACTTAGGACATATAAATTATGTTTTAACAGCTATATTTGGAGGAATTATTGCAATTAATGGCTTTGGAGGATTCACAGTAGGGGCATTAGCTTCATTTTTACAATTAACAAGAAGTTTTAATATGCCAATAACACAAATATCACAACAGTTTAATTCAATTGTTATGGCCCTAGCTGGAGCAGAGCGTATATTTAAACTTATGGATGAAGAAAAAGAAACAGACAATGGATATGTAACTTTAGTAAATGCTAAAATTAAAGAGGATGGAGAAATTGAAGAGGTTAAAGAACGTACAGGAGTATGGGCTTGGAAGCATCCTCATGGAGATGGAACTACAACTTATACAAAACTTTTAGGTGATGTTGTTTTTGATGGAGTTGATTTTGGATATAATGATGAAAAAATAGTATTACATGATGTAAAATTATATGCAAAACAAGGACAAAAATTAGCATTTGTTGGAGCAACAGGTGCAGGAAAAACTACAATAACAAATCTTATTAATAGATTTTATGATATTCAAGATGGAAAAATAAGATATGATGGAATAAATATAAATAAGATAAAAAAGGCAGATTTAAGACGTTCTTTAGGAATAGTTCTTCAAGACACTCACCTTTTCACAGGAACAGTAGCAGATAATATACGTTATGGAAAGCTTGATGCAACAGATGAAGAAGTTAAAAAGGCAGCTAAACTTGCAAATGCAGATTTATTTATAAAACATCTTCCACAAGGATATGATACTATGCTTACTGGAGATGGAGCAAATCTTTCTCAAGGACAAAGACAACTTTTAGCAATAGCAAGAGCTGCAATAGCAGACCCTCCAGTACTTATACTAGATGAAGCTACTTCAAGCATTGATACAAGAACAGAAAAAATTGTTCAAGAGGGTATGGATAAGCTTATGGAAGGAAGAACAGTATTTGTAATTGCCCATAGATTATCTACTATAAAAAATTCTGATGTAATTATGGTTTTAGAGCAAGGAAGAATAATTGAAAGAGGAAACCATGAAGATTTGATAGCAAAGAAAGGTAAATATTATCAATTATATACTGGAGCTTTTGAATTATCTTAGCATAATAAATTAAATTTAATTAGCAGATTGAGTATAGTGTTTTTTTACTTACTTAAAAGTAGGAACCTATATTTAATCTGCTTTTTTTATGTTTTTTGAAAGAAAAAAGGAAATAACAAAGTTTAGAAATTTTAATATGGTAATTAAATATTTATATGTATATAATTATTATATGAGAGGAGAGTGAAAAAAATGTTTAAACGATTACTATTTATGAATTTTAGGGATGGAAATGTAAATTTTAAGAGTATATCAAAAGCAGTTTTAAAAGTTTTTCAATTTATATTTGTTTCTATAGTTGTATTTACTATGTGCAATAGGCTTTTAAATAAAGTTGGCTTTGATATGGCAGTAACTTTTATAGCAGCTGCTAATATAGTTGTAATTTATGCTTTCCACATTATAATACATAGAGAATTTTTAGAAAGTTTAAAAAAAGATGGTTTGATGATGTTTTTAAGAGAGGATGCCTTTAGCTATGTTAATGCAAGGATTAATATACTTTTTATAAAGTATTTAGTTGTGGTAGTTATTCCAACAGTGCTTCCTTTTATATTAAAAATGGATAGCTTTTTAAGAGGTTCGCTTATTCTTTTAGGATTTATTATTATGGCATATCTTATGAACATAACAGTTTTATATGGAGTATTATTTCTTAAAAAGAAGGCAGAAGAAAATAAATTTTTAAAAACAATATTTTTTTTAGTAGCAGCAATATTATTTGTAGGATTTTTTGCAATTTTAACTTGGGTTTCTCAAATTATATTAACTATATTTTTTGAAAGAGATATTCTTCTTTTAACTGATTTTATAACTAAAAAAGATTTAATACCTTTAATTTTAATATCAATTTTAGTTTTAATTGTTTTATCTATTTTATCAATGAATTATATGAAAGAAAATATACATATACTTTATGAAGAAGAAAGGTCAAAAGAAAAGGATAACTTAGGAATTGGAATGAAGCTTATAACCTCTCCACTTATAAAGGATAAAAGATTTATAAGAGATGTAATAGTGTTTTTTAGAGATAGACCATTTTTGAAGATGATAGGTATTTTTATAGTGTTTATGCAAACTTTATCAATGGTTGCCTTTTATTTTACTGATATTATAGCACCTGAAAATATTAATGATATGGTAAACTTTTCTCAATATCATTTCCTTGTAGTTTTTGCAATATCAGTTATGTGCTTTTTACTTAACTTAATAATAAATATTGGACAGTTAAGAGTAAAAGAAGAACTTGAGATGTCTAACCAATTTGCATTAGAAATAAATATGAAAAAGTTAATTATGCAAAAAGCTAAGGGATATTTTATGATATGTTGTCTTCCTATAATATTAGGAGTAGCTTTAATGATAAGTTTAAAACTTGATAAAGGGTCTTATGTTGAATATTTTTATGTTTTAATACCAATAATATTTTTATTTAAATTTATATCTATAATACTTATAAAGATAATAAATTCAAAAGGTTTCTTTAGAGAGATAAAAATAGCCTATGCAATAGCTGTAGCTGTAGGATTATTCTTATATTGTGCTTATAATCTTATGTATAGCTTTAAACTTGAAGTGCCAGATAATAGGGTTAGATTTTTTAACATTTTACTTATATTTATAACAATAATAATATACTATGGAGAGGTTATAGAATTAAAAATAAATAAGGAGTGGACAAAGTATGATAGAAGTAGATAATTTGAATTTCTCATATGATAGAAAAAACAAAACCTTAGAAAATGTTAATTTTAAAATTCAAGAAGGACATGTATATTGTCTTCTAGGGGAAAATGGAACAGGAAAAACCACTCTTTTTAGATGTTTAAGTGGTGAATTAAAATGTAATTTAGATTTTTCTAAATATAAAAATGATATATTATTTATACATGATAAAATGGATTTTTATAATCATCTTACAGGAGAAGAATATGTTAATTTAATAATGTATCTAAAAAATAGAAAGCTTAATGAAAAATATTTTAAAGAAATGCAGAAAAGATTAGATATGGATAGAAAAATTGATAGTAAAATATTTAGCTATTCACTAGGAATGAAACATAAACTTTTATTAATGCTTGCCCTTTTATTAGATTATAAATATATTCTAATAGATGAACCCTTTACAGCACTAGATTTTATGTCAACAGAAATTGTAGAGGAAATTGTAAGAGAATATGCAGAAAAAGGTAATGCAATAGTAATATCTACTCATTTAATGGATGTTGCCCAGGAAATAAGTGATAAAATACTTCTTTTAAATAGAGGAAAGATAACTGAAGTAGATAATAATTTTAATAGTTCTAAAGAGCTTAAAGATAGGCTTAGAGAGGTGTGGAGTTAAATTATTTTACACTTTTTTTAAAGTTATAATAAAACTATGGAAAAATATTTGATTTAGTAATATAATTATATGGAATGTATTTTGTTGGGGAAAAAATTAAGAAAGGGGCAAAATTAAATTGAAAACAGTAAAGATAGCATTATTAGGATTAGGAAATGTTGGACGTGGTGTTTGGAACATTTTAAGGATGAATGAAGAAGAAATAATGAAACGTTCTGGATATAAAGTTGAAGTTGCTAAAATCCTTGTAAGAGATAAAAATAAACCAAGAACAGTAGAGGTTCCAGATGAAATAGTTACTACAGATTTTAATGAAATATTAAATGATGATTCAATAAAAATAGTAGTTGAAGTAATGGGTGGAATAAATCCTGCTAAAGATTACATACTAAAAGCAATGAGCAAAAAGAAAAATATTGTTACAGCAAACAAAATGCTTATTGCAACAAATGGAGATGAATTATTCCATAAAGCAGATGAAGAAGGTGTTATGATAAATTATGAAGCTTCAGTTGCAGGTGGAATTCCAATAATCCAAAGCATAAATGAAAGTTTAACTGCAAATAAAATTGAACAATTATATGGTATTGTAAATGGAACAACAAACTTCATTTTAAGCAAAATGGAGCTTGAAGGAAGTGGATTTGATGATGTATTAAAAGAAGCTCAAAGATTAGGTTACGCAGAAGCAGACCCAACTTCAGATATAGAAGGTTATGATGCTCAATACAAGCTTGCTATTTTAGCATCTTTAGCTTTTGGTACAAAAATAGATATTGATAAGGTATATAGAGAAGGAATAACAAAGGTTACTTCTTTAGATATGGAATATGCAAAGAGCTTAGGAATGGTAATAAAGCTTCTTGCAATAGTTAAAGAAAAGAATGGAAAGCTTGAGTTAAGAGTTCATCCAACAATGATTCCAGAAACTCATCCTCTTGCAAATGTTTATGATTCATTTAATGCAGTATTTGTAAAAGGAAATGCAGTAGGAGATTTAATGTTCTATGGAAGAGGAGCAGGAGACCTTCCAACAGGAAGTGCAGTTGTAGCAGATATAATATCAATAATAAGAGATGATATAGCATCAGAAAACTCTCGTTCTGCTGTTAAAAATGAATTATGGAAAAAAGAACTTATGGATATAAATGAAGTAGAAAGTAGATATTACATAAGATTAACAGTAGAAGACAAGCCAGGAGTTCTTGCAGATTTAACAGCAATATTAGGATATAATAAGGTAAGCTTACGTTCTGTTATGCAAAAAGGAAAGAGCAGAACAAAAGATGGAGGAGTAATATTAGTACTTACTACTCACCATACTACTGAAGCAGATGTAAAAGCATCATTAGAAACAATGAAAAAGCTAGAAGCAGTGAAGAGTATAGACAATTTAATAAGAATAGAAGATTTTACACGCTAAGTAACAAATCAATATATAAAGCTGTCATGCTAATAAATTGCTATGACAGCTCTTTGTATTTATATATGTGATTTTTAAATTTTTTAGCTATGAGTAGAACAAATAATATATTTTCTTAACTTATGTCTAATTTTGGCTTGTAGGTGTTAATTCTTGAGATTTTTCAAATCTAATCCATTTTTTATTAATATAGATATTAACATTATTTTCACCCATATATTGGTAACCATAACCTTCTCCAAAATTAGATTGATTATTTTGTGTAGGAATTTCAAAATCATCTACTGTTGAAGTAATTTCTCCATCCATCATGCCACATTTAAGAACATCATATTCATTTTCTGTACGAACATATAAATTACCATTAATCATTACCATATCTTTTTTTTCATTGTTAATAGTTTGAGAAGAATTAGTTTCAATTTTTGTTGATACTTCTGTATTTGTTTCATTTAATATTTCTTCACTATTTCCACATGCTATTAATGAAAATATGGATATTAAAATTGAAAATAAAGTAAATAATCTTTTTTTCATAGTTCTTACCTCCATTTTAAATTTAAACTTTTAAAATATTTACTTAAAATCACAAGAAGAAACTTCTGTAAAACTTTCTGTTGAATATGCTTTTATCCAATTAGGAGCACATAAATATAAAAAGTTATCAATATAAACTCCTCTAATATCTCCTTCATAGGTATAAAAATCTATATACTTATCTTCAAGAGTAGTATAGTCCTCAGCATTAAATGTAATTTTACCTTTTTGAATAAAGCCTTTTTCTTTAGAGTATTCAAAAATAAGATAATCATTCATAGCAGGAAAAGATATTAAGTTTCTATTAGAATCTATTGTTATTGTTTTATGATTATCAAAGGAATAGCTGTATTTATAGTCTTCAAGGACAAGTTTATTAATTTCAGTTAAGTTTGTTTTATCAGATGTATCAAACATAGAAAGCTTTAACCCTATTAATTCTCCTTCTTCTGTGGCTTCCTTTCCAAGTCCTAATAACATATTTTCATCATAAGGATGCATATATTCTGAAAAACCAGGTATTTTTAAGCTTCCTAAAATAATAGGATTAGATGGATTTGATAAGTCAACAGAAAATAATGGGTCTACTTGTCTAAAGGTAACAAAATATCCTATATCTCCATCAAATCTTACAGAATACACACTTTCATTTTCTGCGATATTTTCAATGGCTCCAACAGTCTTTAAATTAGAATCTAATATATATAAGTTATTAGAAGTAGGAAGAAATTCAGCAGAAGAAATTTCATTTTCAGTAGTTATTTTACTTTTATTTAGGGTAGTTACTACTCTTAAGTAATCATCTTTTTCATCCATAAAAAATTGATTTGATAGGGAGCCATTTATACTTTCTGATGCTTTAAATTCAAGAGAACCATCATTTAATTTAATTTTAATTATATTTGTTTTGTCATATCCATAGCCATCTTTTTCTTCATAATCATAAGAAGTGATATATAAATTTTCAAGACTCATATAAATATTATTACTATTACCAAGTACTGCCTTTTCACTTTCAAATTCATAAGGAGATTTTAAATTAAGGCTTGTGATTAAAACATAATTGCTTTGATTTATATTAGGAAAAATATAAATATCATTAGCATCAAGGCATTTTTCTCTTGTTCCATTATTTATAGAAGGAACAAAAGTTTCTGGTTTATCTTTATCTATATCCTCTGTGTTTATATAATAATTAGAAATTACATATAACTTGTTTCCTACCATTCTTGAAGAGGAATAGAACCCATTTTGATTTAAACTATTTATTAATTTAGGATTTTCTTTATCTGAAATATCATAAATTTCTAAGCAAGTATCACCATTTGGAGCATACAAGCAATCTACTGTGGCATATTTCATAGAAGAATAATCTTTTTCATCATATTTTTGTGATATTATAGTTAGAGTATTTTCTTCTATATATAACTCTAAAGGATTATAGTTTTCATTATTACTTAATTCTATTTTTGAAGAAATATTAATGTTTCCATTTGATACTTTAGAAATATATAAATTATTCTTATTTAAAGAATAAATATACTTTCCATCAGTCTTTACAATATCCCCTTCATCTACTCCAGAAACCTGAATATTTGTATTAGTATAGTTATTGCCATTAGATAAAGAATCTTCTGTGCTATCAAATTCCTTCATACTACTAATATCTTGAGAAGAGTTTATAGATTCACCTGAATATTCTTCTGTAGCTATTAAAGTAGAGTCATTTTTACTTATAAGCTTGTCTAATTCTTTATAAATATCATCATAACTTTTTTGAGTTGCTACACTAGATTCAAATTTGGTATTTTTATTTTCAAATGCAATATTTTTTTTATCATTATTTTGATTAAATAAAATTACACCTAATATTATTATTAAAAATGATGCACAGATAGCTAAAAGTGGTTTTTTATAAAAATGTTTTTTATTATTCTTAAGCTTTACAAACCTTATTTTATTTTCAATTTCAATAAGCTTTTCAGAATCAGGCTTTATAAATTCATTATCCTTTTTATATTTATCTTTAAACATTTAAAATTCCTCCTTCTTTAAAATTTCCTTTAATTTTTTTCTTGCTCTATGAAGTTGAGATTTTATTGTAGATTCTTTAATATTAAGAAGATTTGCAATTTCTGTTATAGACATATCTTCATAGTAAAATAAATGAATTACTGTTCTATATTTTTTAGGAAGTTTTAAAACAGCATAATATACTTCACTTTTTTCTTTAAGTTCTTGAGTAATATTATCATCTAAGCTGGTTGTTTTCCTAAACCAAGCAGATGATAAAAGAGTTTTGCTACAGTTTATTGTAGTTTTTATAAGCCAAGCTTTTTTATGTTCTTCATTAATAAAATCCTTATTACTTTTTATATATCTTAAAAATACTTCCTGCAGGATATCATGGGCATCATGGCTATTTTTTGTTCTTGCAAAAGCAAGTCTAAAAACCATATTAGAGTATTTATTTAAAGAAATAATGACTTCATTTTTATAATCCATGGAATTATCATTCATAAAAATTTCCCCCTTTCACTAATAATACTAATTAATATATAAAAAGGTTGCATTAAAAAATTTTTTTTAAAATATATAGTATTTTTCCTTTATTTTCCCTATGAGATAAATAAATATGATAGTCCACAAATGATAAATTTATTTTTAAATCGACAAAAAATATGAAACTGTTAAAAATATTTAATATTCGTTGAAAATACTTAAACAAATGTTATAATGGGAAAAGAAAAATACAAAAGATAAAAAAGGGGGCATTTTTATGTCAAAAAAAGAGAACAAAAGAGCTTCTTTCATTGAAAGAGCAGGTAAAAAAATTCCTGACCCAGTTATAATATTTGCATTTCTCTTTGCACTTACAATGATATTGACCATTTTTATGGGTGGAATGTCATTTGAAACACTATCTGGTGATGGAACAATAGTTTTTTATGAAGTTAAGAATATGTTTAAGGCAGAAAACTTTAGATGGATATTAGATAATGCATTAGTAACAAACTGGCTTGCATATGGTGGAGGAGTTTTAGGTACAATATTAGTTGTAATGCTTGGAGTTGGTCTTGCAGAAGAATCAGGTCTTTTAGCAACTGTTATAAAAAAAATAGGATTAAAGGTATCAGATAAATTTCTTCCAATAATTTTAGTGTTTTTAGGGATTATGAGTAGTATAGCTACAGATGCAGGGTATATAATTTTAGTACCACTTGCAGGACTTCTATATGTTGGTCTTAAGAAAAATCCTTTAATAGGTATGGCAGCAGCTTTTGCTGGGGTTTCTGCTGGATTTAGTGCAAATCTTATTCCAGGTACTCCTATAGATGTTATAGTTGGAAGCAATGCAAAAATATTTGCAGAAAGTCAAGGAGTACCTTTTACAAACATCTTAGGAGAAGCTTTAAATGCACCAACAATGCATTATAAATTCATTGTTATATCAACAATTATTCTTGCAGCAGTGGGATATTTTGTTACAGTAAAAATAATAAAACTAAGATTAGAAAATGAAAGCTATGTGATTCCAGAAGATATGGAAGATTTTACAGTCTCAAAAGAAGAAAACAATGCATTAAAGTGGTCAGCCTTAGGTTTAGTAATAGCACTAATAATAATAGTAGTATTAGCTTATGGACCATTAGCTCCTTACACTGATGATAAGGGTGCTATTGTAAAGCCAGTAATGGATAATATAATTCTTTTAATAACTTTTGCCTTCTTTGTTCCTGGATTAGTGTATGGAATAAAAGTTAAAAAGTTTAACAAAGCTATTGATGTTGTAAAAGGTTTAGCTCATCAAATGAGCAATATGGGATATATTTTAGTTTTAACATTTATATCATACAACTTTTTAGCATTATTAAGCTATTCAAATATTGGAACATATATAACTTATTTAGGAGCTAAGGGATTAGAAGTTTTAGGACTTTCTAAATATCCAATATTACTTTTAATAGGATTTATAATAGTAACAGCTATAATAAACTTATTTGTTGGAGGGCTTACTTCAAAGTGGATGCTTTTAGGACCAATATTTATTCCAATGCTATATCAAGTAAATAATGCATTAACACCAGATATAGTATCAGCAGCATACAGAATAGCAGATTCTTCAACTAATGTAATATCACCTCTTATGTCATATGCAGGTATAATTCTTGTGTTTATGAAAAAATATAAACCAGAATATACTCTAGGAGACATGATAAAACTTATGTTACCATACTCAATAGCATTTTTAATAGTATGGACAATAATATTAATAGGATTCTTTGTATTTAGAATTCCAATGGGAATATAATTATAAAGCAGGAGATAGCTCCTGCTTTATTTATTGCTTTGTATAATCACTAGGTTCAATAAATTTATTTGAATCATTATCAAACTTTGTATAATATCTTATTTTATCAGCACTTAAAACCTGAATTAATACATCAGAAGTTACATTGTTATTATATATTATTTCAAGTCTTATATAGTTTTTATTTATATTTTTAATTTTATATTTATAAAAGTTAATATATTCATTATCTATGGTAAGAGTATCTTTTGATGAATTACATATCCATGTACCAATAATTTTTTGTAATATATCACTTTTACTGTCTGCTGAATTGGTTTCAGTTTTTGAAGAGTTGCTAGTTTTTGATTGAAGTTCTTCTTTTAACTCTTTAAATTTTTTTATTTGCTCAGAGTTAAGGTCTAATTTTTCTAACTCATCAATTATTATACTACAAGCACCATATCTTTCTTCCTTAATGAAAGTTTCTAAATCTGTTAAATCACTATTTATGGAAGCAATGTCTTCAAGCTTTTTATTACATTCTCTTTTTAAGGCTTCAATATCTTCATTTAAAGAAGAATAATTTTTATAGCTTTCATTTATTTTTTCTAATTTTTTTAAAGCTTTATCAAAATTATTATTATCAAAATATTTTTTTGCATTTAAATAATTTTCAATAATATTACATAGATTTTTTATATCATTATTCTCTTCCTTTTTTAAAATATCATTAAATGTGGATAAAGCATTATCATAATTTTTTTCTTCTAAAAGAGAATATCCCTTATCTATTTTTTCTTGCAAGTCTTTTTCACCACAACCAATCATAAAAATAGATAAAAGTATAAATAGTAGTGTAAACTTTTTCATATAATAAGCCTCCTTTGTTATTTAGGAATTTATAGCATATTTTCTTATGGTTTAAATTTATCAAATTATATCAATAAATTCAACATATGAATGAATATGATTATTTTTTTATGAAAATATGATTAAAAATGATTGACTTTGACTGAAAATGATTGTATTATAAATACAAGGAAGTGATGAAAATGTTAACAGAAGAAAGGTTTAAATTAATATTAGATATACTTAAAGAAAAAAAATCTATAACAGTTAGTGAACTTGTAGAAGAATTGAATATTTCAGAATCTACAGTAAGAAGAGATTTAACTTCTTTAAGTAAAATGGGAAAACTTAATAAGGTACATGGAGGAGCAACTTTTTTAGAAGAAGGTTATAACAATGAAGAGCTTGATGTAAAAATAAAGCATACATTAAATGTAGATGAAAAGAAAAGAATAGGAAAATTTGCAGCTTCACTAATAGAAGAAGGTGATTTTGTATATATAGATGCAGGAACTTCTACAGAAATTATGATTGATTATATTAATGAAAAAAAAGCAATGTATGTAACTAATGGAATTGTACATGCAAAAAAGCTTGTTCAAAAAGGATTGGAAGCTTTTATTTTAGGAGGACAGATTAAACTTTCTACAGAAGCAATAATAGGTATTGAAGCAGTAAGCAATATAAAAAAATATAATTTTACAAAATGTTTTATAGGGACAAATGGTATAGATTTAAAAGCAGAATTTACAACTCCAGATGTTAATGAGGCACTTCTTAAAAAGGAAGCAATGAATAGAAGTAAAAAGGTTTATGTTTTATCAGATGCTTCAAAATTTAATAAAATATCATCTATAACTTTTGGAAGTTTGGATAAAGCTATAATTATCACAACTAAAGTAAATGAAAAAGAATTTATGAATAATAAAAATATTGTGGAGGTGGATGATTTATGATTTATACAGTAACATTTAATCCTTCATTAGACTATATAGTGAAGGTTGATAATTTTAAGTTAGGAGCTGTAAATAGAACAACAAGAGAAGATATATATGCAGGAGGCAAAGGAATTAATGTATCAATAGTTCTTAGCAACCTAGGTTATGAAAGTAAAGCATTAGGTTTTATAGCAGGCTTTACAGGAGAGGAAATAGAAAAAAGAGTTAGTGAAAATGGGATTTATTCAGAATTTATTAAGCTTAATGAAGGTCTTTCAAGAATAAATGTAAAAATGAAATCTAATGAGGAAAGTGAAATTAATGGAAATGGCCCTAATATAACAAAAGAAGCTTTAGATGAGCTTTTTTCAAAACTTAATATTTTAGAAAGTGGAGATATTTTAGTTTTAGCAGGAAGTATACCATATTCTCTTCCATCAGATATATATGAAAAAATAATGGCTTTTCTTAAAGATAAAAATATAAAAATAGTTGTAGATGCAACAAAGGATTTGCTTTTAAAAGTTTTAAAATACAAACCATTTTTGATTAAACCCAATAATCATGAACTTAGTGAAATGTTTAATGTAGAGCTTAAAAATGATGATGAAATAATTTATTATGGTAAAAAGCTTTTAGAGATGGGAGCTAAAAATGTACTTATATCAATGGCTGGTGATGGTGCAATATTCTTATCAGAAAATGGAGAAATATTTAAAAGTGGTGTACCAAAGGGAGTAGTTAAAAATTCAGTGGGTGCAGGAGATTCTATGGTAGCTGGATTTATAGCAGGATATTTAAAAGAAAATGATTTAAACAAGGCTTTTAAAATGGGAGTTGCTACAGGAAGTGCTAGTGCTTTTTCAGAAGAGCTTGCAAAAAAATGTGAAGTAGAAAGATTATTAAAGGAATTATAGTAAGTAAATTTTTGGATTAAAAATATAAAAAGGAATTAATTTTTAAAGGAGGAATATTAATAGTTCTTGCTTTCTTATTAGATGATTATAGTATTGACCCAAGTAATTTTGGTAAAAATACTCCTCTTGCAGCTTTCTTTAAAACAATAGGAGACACTGCATTTGGATTTATGCTTCCAATATTAGCTGGATTTATTGCAATTTGAAATCCCTCTCTAAATTAATATAAAAAGCTTAACAAATTTGAAGTTTTGTTAAGCTTTTTTAATTTTTTTAGAATAAAACATTTACATTGAATAAATAAATAATAAATGATAAAATTATTTATGTAATAACGTGTTAAGGTAATGTACCTAAAATGTGGAGGGATAGTAAAGTAATGAACAAATTAGAAAAGATATTTGAAGAAGCAATAAAAGAACCAGGAAAAAGAATAGAATTTTATAAGACATTGTTAGAACTTCTTACATTAAAAAATCAAAATGGAGTAGAGTTTTTCCCAGTTTTCACAAGTGTTGAAGAAATAAGAAAAGCATTTCCAGAGCATAATGTAGGATATGTAGAAGGACCAGGAAAGTGGTACTTTAACTTAGTAAGAGGAAAAAATGTTATATTAAATCCATTTTCAGAACATGCTAAACCTTTTGTTCCTCAAGAAATAGAGGATATGCTTAGTGGAAATTTATTTAATGTAAAAAAGACAGCTATAAATAAAGACCAGCAAATTATGATAGGAAAACCAAGAGTTTACCCAGAAAAACTTGCAAATACATTAAAATCTTATTTTGAAGGAAATAAAGATGTAAGAACAGCTTTCTTAGTAGAGTATTCTAATGGAGAGGATAGACCTCATTCATTAGTAATTGTTGATACAGAAGGAGATATGGAAAACCTTGTTAGAGAAGCTTCAATAGCTGTAAAAGGCACTTTAGAAGATGGAAACTATGTTGAATTTATGGAGCTTGACTTATCAAGTTCTATAGGAGTTCATGTAATAAATAGTGAACTTCCATTCTATAAAAGAGAAAACTAAGGTAATTACTTAATTTAAACATAGAAAATAAAAAATATTTACTTTCATTTATTTAAAGCAGAGTGAATATATTGTTTTGTCTTGACTTATAGTTATTAAGGAGAAGAGTGAAATAATATATTTATTCTGTCTTTTTTATACTATCAGAAAATTATTATATATTTTGAAACAAGTTTAATTTATCAAATTTATTTATGTGTTGTCAAATAATTATTGTAATTTTATGAAAAAAGAAGTTATAATAATACTAAACCACATTAATGGGGTGTATGTGATGTTAGTTAAAAATATAATAAAAGAACATAATGAGTTTTTTCTCTTAAATAAAACTTTAGATATTGATTTTCGTATTCAGCAGCTTAATAAGTTAAAAAAATCATTAAAAGCTTATGAAAATAAATTAACTAGGGCATTAAAAAAGGACTTGGGTAAAGGTAGGTTTGAAAGCTATTGTTGTGAAATAGGCTTTGAATTAAATAGTATTAGTAATACTATTAAAAACTTAAAAAAATGGGCACAGCCTAAGAAGGAGAAAATCCCTTTTTATTTATTTCCATCAAAGAGCTATATTGTAAGAGAACCTTATGGAACCGTTCTTATAATAGGTCCTTATAACTATCCAGTTCACCTTGTTTTAGAGCCTTTAATTGGAGCAATAGCAGCAGGTAATTGTGCTGTTTTAAAGCTTTCAGAATTAACTCCAAATGTTTCAGAAGTTCTTAAAGAGATGATTTCTTTTACTTTTAGTAGAGAATATATACGAGCTATTACTGGAGGGGAAAAAATAAGTAATGAATTAATTCATGGAAACTTTGATTACATCTTTTTTACAGGAAGTGAGAGGGTAGGAAAGATAGTTATGAAAGCAGCTGCAGAAAATTTAACACCAGTAACATTAGAACTTGGAGGAAAAAGTCCTGTTATTGTAGATGAAAGTGCAGACTTAAAAACAGCAGCACAGAGGATAATATGGGGAAAAACTCTTAATGCAGGACAAACTTGTGTGGCACCAGACTATCTTTTAGCACATGAATCTATAAAAGATGAACTTATTAAAGAACTTAAAGGTGCTATTAAAGATTTTTATGGAGAAGACATACAAAAAAGCAAGGACTTTTGTCGTATAGTTAACGAAAAACATTTTTATAGAATAAAACATATATTAGATGAAGATGAAGAATATATTGTTTTGGGAGGAAGGACAGATTATAAAGAAAACTACATAGAACCTACTATATTAGAGCTTCCTTCTTGGGAAGGAGCTTCTATGAATGAAGAAATTTTTGGACCAGTTCTTCCTATAATAGGCTATAATAATATTAATAAAGTAATTTATGAAATAAGAAAAAGACCTAAACCATTAGCATTATACTTATTTACAACTAATGAAGAACATGAGAAATTAGTATTATCTTCTATCTCTTCTGGAGGAGCTTGTATAAATGATACAATAAGTCATCTTATAAATCATAATCTTCCTTTTGGAGGAGTTGGAAATTCAGGATTTGGAGCTTATCATGGAGAGTATAGTTTTAAGACTTTTTCTCATGAAAAAAGTATATTAAAGAAAAAAAATAAACCAAATTTAAAAATAACTTATCCTCCATATAAGGGTAAGCTAAATCTTATAAAAGAGGTTTTTAGGTAAGAGAAATCTTACCTTTTCTTGACTAAATTTCAAGTTTAATATAATATGAATAAAATTAGAAATATATGAAAAGTATGTTTTAAATAAAAGGGGTGGAGATTTTGAAAACACTAAAGGAATATTTAAAGGATAATGTTCTTATATGCGATGGAGCTATGGGAACATATTATTCTGAAATCACAGGAAATGATGCAGAATATTGTGAATTTGCTAATATAAATAATGAGGAAGTTATAAAAAGAATACATAATGAATATATTGAAGCAGGGGCTAAGCTTATAAGGACAAATACATTTTCAGCTAATGCTTTAACTCTTGAGATTTCTAGAGAAAAGGTTAAAAAAATAATAACAAAAGGAATAAATATAGCTAAAGAGTGTGTAAAAGATAAAGAGGTTTATATTGCAGCAAGTATAGGCCCAATAAGAATAGAAGGATTAGAAGATGAAGAAGAAAAGGTTTTAGAAGAGCTTAAATTCGTAGTTGACTGCGTTTTAGAAAATGATATTAATATATTTGTTTTAGAAACATTAAGCAATACTGTAAATATTAAAGAAATAACAGAATACATAAAAGAAAAAAGTCCAGAAAGCTTTATTTTAACTCAATTTGCAATAAAACCTGATGGCTTTTCAAGAGATGGAATAAGTATAAATAGAATATTTGAAGAAGTAAGCAACTTAAAATCTATTGATGCTTATGGATTAAACTGTGCTATGGGACCTACCTCTGTTTATGAGATATTAAAAAATATTGATTTTAAAGGAAATATAATTTCAGCACTTCCTAATGCAGGATATCCTATGGTTATTCAAGAAAGAACAGTTTATACTAATAATCCAGAGTATTTTGCAAAAAAGATGGAGAAGATTAAATCTTTAGGAGTGTCTATTATTGGAGGATGTTGTGGAACTAAGCCTTCATATATAAGAGGAATTTCATCAAAAACAATAAATAAAAAAATAGAAATCCCATATAAAAAGGAAGAAAAACTTGAAGTTAAAAATAAGGTTCATAATACTTTTAAAGAAAAGCTTGAAAATAATAAATTTGTAACAGTAATAGAGCTTTCTGCACCTATGGATACAGATATATCTGGACTTATGAATGGAGCAAAGCTTTGCAAGGAAAATGGCATAGATTTAGTAACTATTCCAGATTCACCAATGTCTAGGGTAAGGGCAGATTCTGTATTAATAGCTTCTAAAGTAAAAAGAGAAATTGGAATTGAAGCAATGCCTCATATATGTTGTAGAGACAAAAATACAAATGCGATAAGGTCAAGTATTCTTGCAGGACATATTGAAAATATAAGAAATATTTTAGCAATTACTGGAGACCCTGTTTCAGATGCAAATAAGGTAGAAACTAAAAATGTTTTTAATTTAAATTCTTTTAAGCTTATAAACTTAATTAAAGATACAAATCAGCAGATATTTAAAGGAGATGAAATTCTTATAGGAGGAGCTTTTAATCCTAATGTAATAAATAAGGAAGCAGAATTTAATAGAATGCTTAAAAAAATAGATAATGGAGCTTCTTTTTTCTTAACTCAGCCAATTTATGATGATGAAACAATTGAGTTTTTAAAAAGTGTTAAAGAAAGAACAAATACAAAAATATTAGGAGGAATACTTCCTATTGTAACCTATAAAAATGCACAATTTTTAAATAATGAACTTCCAGGAGTAAAAATTCCTGAAGAAATAATAAATAGATTTTCACCTGATATGACAAAAGAAGAATCAGAAAAGGTAGGAATAGAAATTGCTGTAGAAATAGGAAAAAAGCTTAAAGGAATATGCGATGGACTATATTTTGTAACACCTTTCAAAAGAGTATATATGTTAATAGAAATAATTAAAAAATTAAATAAAGATGAATAAAATATGATTTTTTTAAATTAATTAATAAAATATGAAAAGTTATTAGGATTTGTGATATAATTATAATAATTTTTAAAAATATTTGGGGAGGGTGAGGAGAAATGGTAAATGGCAAGAATGCATTTTCAGAAATTACACCAGAAATAAAAGAACTAGAAAAAATATGTAAAAATAATAGTTCAATTGATCCTAAGCTTTATATAGAGCATAAAGTTAATAGAGGGCTAAGAGATATAAATGGAAAAGGCGTTTTAACAGGATTAACAGAAATATCTGAAGTTAATGGTAAAAGAGAAATAAATGGAGAAACTGTTGAAATTGAAGGAGAAATTTTTTATAGAGGAATTCCTGTAGAAAAACTTGTAGATGGAGCAATAAGAGGAAATTATCCTTGTTTTGAAGAGACAGCATACCTATTATTATTTGGAAAGCTTCCAAATAAAGAAGAATTTGAAGAATTTAAAAAGCTTTTAGCTCATTATAGAAGTTTACCAACTTCATTTGTAAGAGATGTTATAATGAAGGCACCAAGCTTTGATATGATGAATACTTTATCTAGAAGTGTATTAACATTATATTCTTATGATGAAAATCCAAATGATATTTCAATATCAAATGTAATACGTCAAAGTCTTCAACTTATAGCAACATTCCCATTGTTATCAGTATATGGATATCATGCTTATAATTATTACTATAAAGAAAAGAGCTTAGTAATACATACACCAAGACCAGAGCTTTCAACAGCAGAAAATATTTTACATATGCTAAGATTAGATAGCAAGTATACAGAACTTGAAGCAAGAATTTTAGATATTGCCTTAGTTCTTCATGCAGAACATGGTGGAGGAAACAATTCAACATTCACAACCCATGTTGTATCATCATCAGGAACAGATACTTACTCTGCAATAGCAGCAGCTTTAGGCTCATTAAAAGGACCAAAGCATGGTGGAGCAAACCTTAAGGTTATGCAAATGTTTGATGATATGAAGAAAAATGTTAAAGATTGGACAGATGAAGAAGAGGTTAAAAAGTATCTAGAAGATATTTTAGATAAAAAAGCTTTTGATAAATCAGGATTAATTTATGGAGTAGGACACGCTATATATACAAAATCAGACCCAAGAGCTAAAATATTTGAAAGATATGTAAAGAAACTATCTGAAGAAAAAGGATATGAAAAAGAGTATGAATTATATGCTCTTGTAGCAAAAATTGCACCAAAGCTTGTATCTGAAAGAAGACATACTCATAAATCAGTATGTATAAATATAGACTTCTATAGTGGATTTATTTATTCAATGCTTGGTCTTCCATTAGAACTTTATACTCCAATATTTGCAATAGCAAGAATTGTTGGCTGGAGTGCTCATAGAATTGAAGAGCTTATAAATGCTACTAAGATAATAAGACCAGCTTATATGAGTGTTATGGAACATAAAGAATATAAGGATTTAGAAGATAGATAGTATAAAAGGCTAAACTTAACAAGTTATCTACAGTTTACTAATTAATATAATTTTAAAATAATCTGTACAACTAGCTTTAAAATTAAGCTAATTGTACAGATTTTTTTATACTATCAAGAAATTATTATATATTTTGAAAACTGTGGATAACTTCTAAGTTAATAATTAAAACTTTTTTACTTAGGGTATAATTTACAAAATTTAAGCAATAACATATAATAAAAGAAATAAAATAGCTAATAGAAGGAGTGATAAGTTTGATAAAAAAGCTTCCTTATGGAAAGAGTAATTATGAAGATTTAATAAAAGGAAATTATGAATATATAGATAAAACTCAATATGTAGAAAAACTGGAAAATCTTTATGATAGCTTTATATTTTTTTTAAGACCAAGAAGATTTGGAAAAAGCCTTTTTACTTCAGTTTTAGAAAATTATTATGATATAAACAAAGAAAAGAACTTTGAAAATCTTTTTAAAAATACCTACATAGGAAAAAATCCAACTCCTTTAAAAAATAGTTATTATATATTAAAATTTAATTTTTCAGGACTTATTACAGAAACAGAAGAATCTCTTTTAAATAGTTTTAATAATGCATGTATACGAGGTATTAATAAATTTATAAATAGTTACAACATAGATATGAAATTAAATACAAATGGATATCCTTCTGATATATTTGCAAACTTTTTAAATGAAGTAGAATTTAAAATAGATAAGCCTATATATGTAATAATAGATGAATATGATCATTTTGCAAATGAACTTTTAAGTTTTAAAACAGATTTATTCTCTGATATTGTAAGCAAAACAGGCTTTGTAAGAAAATGGTATGAAGTTTTAAAAATAGGAACAGAATCTATAGTAAGTAGAATATTTGCAACAGGAGTAAGTCCTATAACTTTAGATAGCCTAACTTCTGGATTTAATATATCAACTGATATAACAAGACAAGAGAGATTTAATGAAATGATGGGTTTTACAGAAGATGAAGTAAGAATCCTTATAAAAAGAACAATACAAGATGAAAAGGAAATAGAAAAAATTATAAAAGAAATGAAAATAAATTATAATGGATATCTTTTTGCAGAACATGCTAATAAAACATTATTTAACAGTGATATGGTTCTTTATTATTTAAAAAATTTAGAAGAAACAGGAAATCCTCCAATAGAGCTTATAGATAAAAATATAGCAAGTGATTATGGAAAGCTTGGGAATATGTTTGAGCTTAAGGATAAGAACTCAAATTATAAAGTGTTAGATTCTATTTTAAAGGGAGAAAGAATAACAGCAAGCATAACATCTCAATTTAGTTTGGAAAAAGATTTTGATGAAGATGATTTTAAATCACTTTTATTTTATTTAGGACTTCTTACAATAGATAAAGCAAGGATAAGCAGAGTTATATTAAAAACCCCTAATTATGTAATAAAGAGTTTATATTATGATTTTTTTGCAAAGAAACTTCGTGAAAATATAGATTATGAATTAAGTGTTTCTGAAATAAAGGAAGCCTTAGAGGATATAGCTTTAGATGGAGATAATACAAGTTTAGTAAAAGTAGTGGAAAAAACTTTAAATAAATTATCAAATAGAGATTATATTACATTTAATGAAAAGTATATTAAGCTAATTTTCTTAACTTATTGCTACTTAAGTAAAATATATTTAGTAAAGTCAGAATATGAGGTTGAAAGTGGTTATATAGATATTGCACTTTTAAAGCAAGTAAATATGAAGCCTAAATATTTTGGAATAATGGAACTTAAATATATATCTAAATCAAAGTATAAAGAAAGAGGAGAGGAAATAGTAGAAGAAAAACTTAATGAAGCAAAAGAGCAACTAGAAAAATATGATAAGTCTGAAGAACTTAAGAATATAAAAAATTTAAAAAAATGGGCAATAGTATTTGTAAATGATAAATGTTATGCTAATGTTGAAGTTTAAAATTAAAGAAAGACAGGTGAAAAAATGTATACAATATTAGTTCAATTTGTATATTTTGTATTATATAGCTTTTTAGGCTGGGTTTGTGAAACTATATATTGTTCTATTGATGATAAAAAGTTTGTTAATAGAGGATTCTTAAATGGACCATTTTGTCCTATTTATGGAACAGGAGCATTGCTTGTAATAGATATTTTTATGAAATATAAGGATGATTTATTGGTATTATTTATATTAAGTGTAGTTATTACAAGTATTGTAGAATATATAACAAGCTATTTATTAGAAAAGATTTTTAATCTTCAATTATGGAACTATTCAACCTATTCTTTTAATTTAAATGGAAGAGTATGTTTAAAGAATTCTTTTCTTTTTGGAGTGTTATCTATATTAGCAGTAGAAGTTATTCATCCAGCAGTAGAAGGATTTTTAAGTAGGCTTCCTGTTTGGTTTTTAATTACATTTACAGGAATATTGGTTGTGTATTTTATTTGTGATGTATTTATTACTGTAAAGGCATTGATACAAATTAACAAGAAGGCAGGACATCGTCAAATGCAACTTGATGAACTTGCTAATCTTCGTAATGAATACATAGCTAAAAATAAGAAAGAAGACAACAAAAAAGAAAGCAAGATTTTACAGCTTATAAAAGAAGGAAGAATAAGAGAATTATTAAAAGAAGAGAAGATAAAAGCTTTTATGACAGAAGAAAAATTAAAAGACCTTATGGATGTACCTAATAAATTTGTTCATAGACGTGTTATAAAAGCTTTCCCAGGAATGAAGTCAAAAAAATATCCAGATGCAATTAAACAATTTAAGAAAGAGATAGGAGACTTTAAGAAAAAAAGAAAATATTAAAAATATAGACAGGCTTTAAATTTTTTAGCCTGTCTATATTTTTAAGATTTTTTAATGTTAGTTCTCTTTAAATAGCATATTTAATAACTAGTACAACAACTTATTAAGAAAATATATTTAAATACGAGAAAAATAATAAAAAAATATAAAAATTTTTAATAAAAAGACCAATAATTGCATTGGTGCAATTTGTTGTGAGTAAAATGTAAGTGAGGAGGGAGAAAAAAAGATTAATAATAAAGAAATGGAGGAATTTGTATGAAAAAAATAACAATTATTATATTAAGTATATTATTAGGGGTTACATTATTAGGCTGTAAAGAAAATGCTAAGACAAGCATAGAAAATAATAAGGCAAAGGAAACAGAAACAGCTTTAGCAAAGGAAAATATTTTAAATTCAACAGAAACAGCTACTTTAGAAGAAACAAATAAAGAAGAGTTAGTAGAAGATAATTTACAAGAAGAAAATAAAAATGAGCCAAAAGAAGAGCATAAAGAAATGAAATTATATGCAGAAAAGCTTTTAGATACTAGTTGGTTATCTTTAGATTCTCTTGAAAAAACAGAATTTTATGTTACAGATACAAACAATGATGGAATTAATGAAGTCTTTCTTAATTGTATTTTCAAAAATGAAGGAGGCATTTTAAAACTTCTTTATTATAATTCAGAAACTGAAGATGTTAAAGTTTATGATGTTGAACACCATAATCAATTCTTTTTTAATTATGGACTAGGTATAAACTTAGAAAAAGGAAATTTTTATACAACAAATTTTTCAAATAGAATGATTTATAGTGGTAAAATGGTTCAAATTATAGATAATGAACCAGTAGAAGTTTATAAATGGTATGATAATGGAGCTAGAGGAGATTATACTAAATATTATAAAATAAATGATAAAGATGTAACAAAAGATGAATATAAAAGTTTTTTGGACTCTATTGGTATTATTTATTCAGAAGGAGAGGAGAGCGGGAGTGAAAAACTTTCAATTAAAAATCCTATAAATTTTGTTGATAATACAATAAGCAACATAGATTTATATTTTGAAACTAATTTAGTAGAAGAAAAAAGATTAGAAGAAGAAAAAATAAATGAGATTAAATCAATTATAGAACAGCAAGATTCTAATTATTTAAATGAAAGGCATGGAAATATTGAATATCTTGACTTTTATGAGGGAGATTATACTTTATTAGAAAGATATATTGATTTAGATGATGAGTATTATATATATGGTGCTGGAAATGGAGAGTATGATTTAGGTCAATATTATTATGGAAAGAATAATAATAAACTATATATAATACAAGCAGGTTCATTACAATGTTATGAAATAAAGGATAATCAAAGGATAAAAGAATATAAAAACAAAGACAATATGTATTCTTATTAAAATTTTCATGAAAGGTGTGTGTAAAATATGAGTAGAAATAATGAAAACCACTATACTTTTCTTGAAACAATATTAACCTTTACAATAATGCTTATGCTTTTAAGTATGGTGGCAGTACCAGCAGGAAAAAAGCTTTATAAAAGAACTCTTATTACTGCTGATAAACTTACTGCAAGAAATATATATAATGTAGTAAATATGGGATTAACAATGGATAGTATTGAGGCACCTAACAAAGATATTTACATAGTTGTAGAAAATCCAGAGGATATAACATCAAGCTTAGATAGAGAGTATAGAAGAAACCTTCTTAAGTACTTAAATGAAAATTTAAATAAATTTCCTGATAGAACCAAGACTGATAAAAAGAAATATATAATAAAGATAACTTCAGATTGTAATGTGGAAATTATGACAGGTTCCAATCTTGGAGATTATATATATCCTGTTTCCTCAGGTGCTTATGCAAATATAGAGTAGTGGATATAAAGCAAAATTTGGTAATTACATAAAAATATTTAATGTTTTATGTACAAGTTTGAAATTTTTTAAAGGCAGATAGAAAAAATAACACCTCTTTAGCTTTTATTTTAGCTAAAAAGGTGTTTTATTATTTGCTAAGTTCACTATATTGAATATTTATTCTATCTTCTGGATTTTTATCTACTATATAAAGAACAAATAAAAATATCCATTCTAATGGTTTCATAAGAATATAGATAATGTCAGCAGATAGTTTTGTGTTTATATGTTTACTTAGAGGATAGCCATATTTATCATAAAAGTTTCTTATAATTTTATGAAGTTTTGGAGTATATTGTTCTAATATATTTTCAAATGCATTAGCAATTAAAAGTTGTCTATTTACCATTATTTTATGTCCATGTCTTATGCCATATCTTAAAGGCTTGACTAATTTTTTATGTCCTTTAACAGAGACAGTACATAAATAGTGACCATCATATTCAAGAATTATTGGTTCAGGGGCAGGAATACTTGAAAGGTTATAGCCACTTGTGTGTAAAAAAGCATCTATGAGGCTTGTTGGAGTTTGTCCAAATAAAATGCATATAAGTTGAATTATTAAAACAAGTGGGAATAGAAAAATAGCCCATGTAATTGCTATATTTCTAAAGTTTAATGTGAATTTTCTTAAAGTAAAAATAAGTTTGTTTTTATAGATTCTATCACTATTAAGTTCATTTTCTATATAAAGGTTTAAAGAGGTTCTTAATTCATCAAGGTAAAAGAGGTTTAAAGTAATAAGACCAAACAGCATTACTGAAATGTTAAAACCTAATAAATTTCCCCATACTTGTATTATATAGATTATAGTAAAAATAATATTTAAAATTAAAATGGAGCTACATAAAACATAAAGAATAGGAGAGAGTTTATCAGAAAAGCATTTTAAAATAAAAAATGAAATCATTCCTAAAAATAGTATAATAAAAATACTAATTGTACTTTGTGATGATATTGATTGATGTACAGTTGAAGGAGTTAAATTATTAGAATAAATTGTTATAGGGTTTCCAGCCTTAACATCACTATTATTTCCTATAAGAGAAATTATGCAACTTAAAGTTCCAATAAAAATATATATTGAATAAAGAAAAAAGTTATTAAAGAATTTTTTTATTTTGTTAATAATAGTATTATTAGATTTTGAAAATCCTATAAGAAATTTACCTAAAGTGTATAGTGGAGCAAATAATATAAAAATAAGTGTTAATGAAAAAAATAATAAAAAAATAAATGAAACAATAGATTGTGCCATCATAAAAAAGCCTCCTAAAATTGAAAATGGTATTTTTTATATAATATACTATTTCAAAATAAGAAAGTCAATAATTATTTATTGAGAAACAATAAATAATTATCTTAAAACAATCAAAATTTATAAGAAAAATGTAATTTGATAATTTTAGTAAACAGTTAATTTATAGACACAATATTTAAATTTACTTTTTTGATATTTCTTTTTCACATCTAAATAAAAGATGTTTTAAAGCATTCCAATTAAATGGAAATAGTGGATATAAGTAAGGTTCACCTGTTAATGATTTTGTGGAGGCTAATATTATAAAGTTTATTATTATTCCAATTATAAAGCCATAAATTCCTAAAAAACCTGTAAGAAGTAGTAGTATAATTCTTATAAATTTAAGAGCAAAACTTAGTTCTATACTTGGTTGAACAAAGCTTGTAAGGGCTATTATTGCTGAATATAAAATTGTATGAGGAGTAAACCAACCTGTATCTACTGCATAATCTCCTAAAATTAGTCCTCCTATAATTGAAAGAGAAGTTCCTAAGGAATCAGGAGTATTTAAAGAAGCTAGTTTTAAACCATCTATTGCTAGTTCTGCTATGAAAAATTGTAAAAATAATGGTATAACATAGGCTTCTGTAGGAAGTAAAAATTTTAATGAGCCATTAAACCAGTTTGGGTTATCATTTAAAAGAACATATATTGGAGTAAGGAATAAATTTAACAAAAGTACAAGATTTCTTATAAGCTTTAAATAGTTTCCTGTAAATACAGGCATATAATAATCATCTATTGATTGCATAAAGTCAAAAATGTTTGATGGAATTATTAAAGCTGATGGAGTATTGTCAATTAATATAATTATAGAGCCTTCTATTAATTGAGCAGCTGCAACATCTGGTCTTTCTGTGTATCTTACTTTAGGAAAGGGATTTATATTTGATTTTGAACTTATAACTTCTATTAAGCTTTGCTCTCCTAAAGTAAGAGATTTTATTTTTAAATCTTCAATAAGTTTTTCTATTTTCTTTAAGGAATCTTTTTTTACTTTTGTGTCTAAATATCCTAAAACTAAATCTGTTTTTGATATTGAGCCTATAGTATACATTTTAAAAGTTAAGTTAGGGTCTTTTACTCTTCTTCTTATTAGGGCAGTATTTGACACAAGAGTTTCTACAAAACCATCATGAGAGCCTCTTAGTACTTTTTCCTTTGAAGGTTCTTCTACCCCCCTTGAAGGATAGGTTCTAAAATCTAAAATTACAGCTTCTTTGAAATTTGGTCCAAGTAGAGCTGTTTGACCAGATAAAATAAATTTTATTATGTTGTTAATATCACTTTCTGTAGAGGCTTCTATTGAACTTAAAGCTTTTTCTATTAAATCATTAGCTGAGTGTATTGTATCAAAATCATCTTGTTTTAAATTATACATATCACGACGAACATATTCTAAGTTAGTATCTTTTATAAATCCATCTAGGTAAAACATATAGAATTTATTTTTATGTACATCAATAACACGCTCTATAACATCAAAACTTTTTCCTATATTAAGTTCTTTTTTTATGATTGCTAAGTTTTTATTTATATCATTTGTTAAATTCATATATACCATCCTTTTAAAAGAAAATCAGCTGCCATTTTATATTATTAACAGTTAAAGAAAAAAATATTCAAATAAATTTAATTTATAGATTATTTAAAAAAAGTTTTCGTTATATCGAAAACTTTTTACAAATAATTAAAGAGTTTCAAGTATAGGTTGCAAGTTTTAATAAAAAGAGCAGATTTTCTTATTAAGAAATATAGTAAAAATGTAATATATAACATTTTTTCATTTCAATAAATGTTATATATTACATTTATTCAAATGAAAGATAGTTAATATAATCACATTTATGCTTTTTATAAATGTATATTTTAAATAAAAACACATATAATATGTTATAATGTTTATAATAAAGATTAAGGAAGTGAGAGTAATGTTTAGATATGCAATAGAAGAACTAGTAAATTGGAAAAAGAGCAGAAATAGAAAGCCTTTAATTATAAGAGGGGCTAGACAGGTTGGAAAGACATGGATTATGAAGGAGTTTGGAAGAACAAATTATAAAAATACAGCCTATATAAATTTTGATTCTAATAGTAGAATGCAAAGATTGTTTTCAGGAGATATGGATATTCAACGAATTATCATGGGGTTAGAAATTGAAGCTAATTGTAAGATTGATAAAAATAACACATTAATAATATTTGATGAAGTGCAAGAATGTCCTAAAGCTCTTTCAAGTTTAAAATATTTTTATGAAAATTTTCCAGAATACAACATTGTAGCAGCAGGCTCACTTCTTGGAGTAGCACTTCATGAGGGGACTTCTTTTCCAGTTGGGAAGGTAGCCTTTTTGGATTTATATCCTCTTAATTTTCTTGAATTTTTAAAAGCAGTAAAAGAAGATAGACTAGCTGATTTAATAGAAAGAAATGAGTATGATATTATATCAACCTTCAAGGATAAGTATATTGACTTATTAAAACAATATTATTTTGTAGGAGGAATGCCAGAGGCTGTATTAGAATTTTCTATATCATTTGATTTTAATGAGGTTAGAGAGATACAAAAAAGAATATTATCAGCATATGAACAAGATTTTTCTAAACATGCTAATCCATTAATAGTTACAAAGCTAAGGATGCTTTGGAATTCAATACCTTCACAATTAGCAAAGGAAAATAAAAAGTTTGTTTATGGTCTCATAAAACATGGAGCGAGGGCAAAAGAGTATGAAGTTGCAATGACATGGCTTTATGATTGTGGACTTATATATAAAGTTGGAAGAATTAAAAAGCCTGATATTCCAATAAAAGCTTATGAGGATATGTCTGCATTTAAGCTCTTTATATTAGATGTTGGATTATTAACTGCATTAAGTGAGTTGGATAAAAGAACTCTTCTTGAAGGAAATAAAATTTTTACGGAGTTTAAAGGAGCATTAACTGAGCAATATGTCCTTCAACAATTAAAGAGCATGAAAGATATTCCAATATATTACTGGTCTGCTGAAAATGGAACATCAGAAATTGATTTTATAATACAATCAGAAGGAAGAGTTATACCTATAGAAGTTAAGGCAGAAGAAAATATAAAAGCAAAAAGCTTAAAAACTTATCATAATAAATTTTCTCCAGAGATATCAATAAGAACATCAATGTCTGATTATAGAAAAGAAGAATGGCTTGTAAATATACCACTTTACTGTATTTCTCAAATTTGTAAAGAAATAAAATAGGTAAGAGCTGTTGTATAAAAAATTATCAATAATATATAGTAAATATTATCTTAAAAGAACACTATATATTGATATCTTTTATGCAACAGCACTTTTTAGTGAATAAGTTCATAAAAATAAGAAATTTCTATAAATTTTTAATAAATTTATTAAATGCAGCTATTCCTTGTTCATCTCTTTTAAATACTCCAGCATGAGATAATACTGTGGAGAATTTTATTCCAACTTCATGTTTTAATATTTCATCAATATTTTCTTTTTTTATATTATTATTGTATTTTGAAATAAGGAATTTATACCAATCTGCATGTATAGCCACTTTTTCATCCTTTGAAATATTAGAAACACCTTCTAAAAGATATTTAGATAAAATTTCTAATTCATTTTTTAATCTTGCAGGAAGAACAGCTAGTCCCATAACTTCAATAAGACCTATATTTTCTTTTTTTATATGATGAACTTCATTGTGTGGGTGGAATATTCCAAGAGGGTATTTTTCACTTGTTCTATTGTTTCTTAAAACTAAATCTAATTCGTATTTTCCATCTCTAAATCTTGCAATAGGAGTTATGGTATTATGAGGTTCATTATTAGTAGAATTAAGAATATTTACACTTTCATCAGAATAGTTTCTCCATTTTCCTAATATATAATCAGCTAAATCTACAAGTTCCTCTTTATTTTTTCCACTTATTCTAATAGCAGACATTGGCCATTTTACACGTCCAACATTTATGTTTTCATAGCCTTTTATTTTAAAGCTTTCTTCTATAGGAGCCTTTTCCATAGGGAAGGTATAGTGTCCTCCTTGATAGTGGTCATGAGAGAGAATTGACCCTCCAACAATAGGTAAGTCGGCATTTGAACCTATAAAATAATGAGGAAGAATTTCTATAAATCCAAGAAGATTTTCAAAGGTTTTTCTATGTATTTTCATAGGGATATGTTCACTGTTAAATACTATACAATGCTCATTATAATAAGTATAAGGAGAATATTGTAAAAACCAATTTTCACCACTAAAGCTCATAGGAATAATTCTGTGAGTTTGTCTTGCAGGGTGATTCATATTACCTGCAAAGCCTTCATTTTCTTTACATAATAAGCATTTTGGATAAGAAGTTGATTTTACCATTTTAGCTTTTGCAATTTCCTTAGGGTCTTTTTCAGGTTTTGATAAATTAATTGTCAAATCTAAATCACCATATTCAGTTGAAGTTTTCCAAATAATATTTTTATCAATTCTAGCTTTTCTAATATAATTAGAAGCAATACTTAAATCATAAAAATAATTTGTTGCTTTTAAAGGAGATTCTTCATACAAAGAATTAAACTTAGCTCTTACCTCAGAAGGTCTTGGCATAACACAATTCATAACCCTTGTATCAAATAAATCCCTTTCAGTAACAGTATTTTCAATAATCCCCTTAGAAACAGCAAAATCTAAAATATTCTCTAATATTTCAGTAGGATTATCTAAAGTTTCATGAATTTCCTCCTCAAAAAAATCATCAACACCTAAAACATCAATAATCATATTAGCAGAATATATCTTATCATCCTCTACAATAAGTCCCTTTTGAAGAGCAAAATTAAGAAGTCTATTTATTTCCCTATTAATATTAATCATAAAAAATCCTCTCCTTATTTATACTTACATAAAAAATATTATTTTAATTTTCAAAAGACAATTCGTATAATTTTTACTTATATACAATAAAATTCCATAAAATAAGCAACAAAAAAATATCTATCTTATTTTATTATAGAAAAATTAAACAGCATATCATCTGTTAAATTATTAGTTATATAGAAGTTGTTTTCCTATTTTGTGTAGTAGCGCACTTGGAGCTTGTCGACGGAGCAACGGAACAAAGATAGGAAAACAACTTCTATGCTTAACTAAAATTTATTTTGCATAACCATTTGGATGATTCTTATGCCAGTTCCAAGCTGTTGAGATTATTGTCTCCACATCAGCATATTTTGGTTTCCAGCCAAGCTCTTTCATAGCCTTTTCAGAAGAAGCTATTAAAACAGCAGGGTCTCCGGCTCTTCTTTCTGCAACCTCAGCAGGAATTGGGTGACCAGTAACTTTTCTTGCTATTTCAACCATTTCCTTTACAGTAAAGCCTGTACCATTTCCTAAGTTATAAATAGCACTATCATAACCATTCATAAGTCTCTTTAAAGCTAAAGAGTGAGCAGAGGCTAAATCAGAAACATGAATATAATCTCTAACACAAGTTCCATCTTTTGTATCATAGTCATCTCCAAACATCATTATTTTTTCTCTATTACCTAGAGCTACATCTAATATAATAGGAATTAAATGAGTTTCAGGAGAGTGGTCTTCTCCAATTTTTCCACTTATATGAGCACCAGCAGCATTAAAGTATCTTAAAGTTGTATATTTTATTCCATAAGCATGGTCACACCATCTAAGAATTTTTTCAACTAAAAGCTTTGACTCTCCATAAGCATTAGTAGGAACAGTTTTACTGTTTTCAGCTATTGGGACAACTTCTGGTTCTCCATATGTTGCAGCAGTAGAAGAAAATACAATATATTTTATATTATAATCTCTCATTGCTTCTAAAAGACATATTGTTCCATAAACATTATTATTAAAATACTTTAAAGGTTCTGTCATACTTTCTCCTACAAGAGAAAAGGCTGCAAAATCAATAACTGCATCAATTTTATTTTCTGTAAATACCTTATCTAATATTTTTCTATCTCTTAAATCTCCTACATAAAGCTTACCACCAAGTAAAGCTTCTTTGTGTCCTTTTACTAGGCTGTCTAATACAACTACCTCATTATTATTTTCTAATAATTCAGCTACCATGTGGCTTCCTATATAACCTGCACCACCACAAACTAAAATTGTTGACATATTATCTCCTCCTAAATTTGTAAATTTACATATTAATTATACATTATTAAAACCGTTATTTATATACTCATTTTTTATATAATAGGAAATTACATCAATATTGTATATAACTTGTTAAAGTTTTATAAAAGAAACAAGTTTAGAAATTTCCTTGTTGATGTCCTATAACATAATAGTAATTGATTTCAGTAAAAAAGTAAATAGCTTTTAGTAAAAATATTTTAAAATTTTACTAAAATAATTCTTATCCAGACCAGTGGCTTAAATATCCTGAAATATTAAAAGAAGATGTAAGACTTATGAAGCTTGCTCATTGTAATACAGTGTCAATAAATATATTTGGATGGAGTGCAATAGAGCCAGAAGAAGGAGTTTATACATTTGAATGGCTTGATAAAATTATGGATGATATGGCTAAGAATAATATTAATGTTATATTATCAACTCCAAGTGGTGCAAGACCAGCTTGGATATCACAAAAGTATCCAGAAGTATTAAGAGTTAATAAAGATAGAACTAAAAATCTTCATGGACAAAGACATAATCATTGTTTTACATCCCCAGTTTATAGAAAGAAAACTTATGAAATAAATAAAATCCTTGCAGAAAGATATAAAAATCATCCTGCATTAATACTTTGGCATGTATCAAATGAATACGGAGGAGAATGTCATTGCGAAAAATGTCAGGAGGCTTTTAGAAATTTCCTTAGAAAGAAATATGATAATGATATAGAAAAGCTTAATGATGCATGGTGGACAGGATTCTGGAGTCATAGATTTAATGATTTTTCTCAAATAGAAAGTCCTTCAGATAAGGGAGAAATGTTTGTACATGGTCATAACTTAGATTGGAATAGATTTGTAACTTATCAAACAATAGATTTTTATAAAAATGAAATAGCTCCTCTTAGAGAAATAACTCTTAACATTCCAACTACAGCTAATTTTATGGGAAATTATCCTCATATGGGTCTTTTCACAGGATTAGATTATTGGAAATTTGCAAAAGAAGTGGATATAGTATCTTGGGACAATTATCCAGCATGGCATAATAACTTTGAAAAAACTTATGATTTAGCTTCTAATGTAAGTTTTGTACATGATATTTATAGAAGTCTTAAAGGTGGAAAGCCATTTTTGATAATGGAAAGTACTCCAAGTCTTGTAAATTGGCATGAAGTTAATAAGTTAAAGCGTCCAAATATGCACTTTTTATCATCAATGCAAGCTTTAGCTCATGGAGCAGATTCTGTTTTATATTTCCAATGGAGAAAGGGAAGAGGAGCTTCTGAAAAGTTTCATGGAGCAGTAGTGGACCATTGTGGTCATGAAAATACAAGAGTGTTTAGAGATGTAACTGAAGTAGGAGAGGCTTTAGAAAAGCTTACAGAAATTCAAGGTTCAGTTAAAAATTCAGAGGTAGCAATTATTTTTGATGTGGAAAATAAATGGGCAATTGATGATTTACAAGGTTTAAAAATGAAGAAAAAAGGATATGAAGAAATTTGCCAAGAAAATTATAGAGCTTTCTGGAAAATGGGAATTTCAACAGATGTTATAAATATGGATTGTGATTTTTCAAAATATAAGCTTATAGTAGCTCCAATGCTTTATATGGTAAGAGAGGGAGTAGGAGAAAGACTTAATGAATTTGTTAAAAATGGTGGAACTTTAGTTACAACTTTCTGGAGTGGAATAGTGAATGAAAATGACTTATGTTTTTTAGGAGGATTTCCAGGACCTTTAAGAGAAGTTACAGGAATATGGTCTGAAGAAATAGATTCATTATATGATAATGAAAGAAATCATATGGCTATAAATAATCTTCAAGGAATGAAAAATGAGTATGAAATTGTGGACTATTGTGATTTAATACATCCAGAAACAGCAGAAGTTTTAGCACAATATAAAGAAGATTTTTAACAAAGATGAGCAACTAGAACTTGGATGTGGATATGACCATACATTTATGTTTAATGGAGAAAACAATATTATTTTAAAAGATGAAGAAAGTGGAAGAATTATGGAAATAGAAACAAATCAAGAATCTGTAGTAGTATACTCCATGAACTTCCCAGATACCCTAATGTTAAAAGGAAGTATAGAACCAAAGAAAAGAATGGGAATATGCTTTGAAACCCAAGCCCCACCAATAGGATGCAACGAAGTTTTTAAAGAAAACTCTCTTTTATCCAAAGGTGAAACCTATTCAAAATACACAAAATATACATTTAAGAATTTATAAAATAGTTGAGTCTGTCAATAGTTTTGTGTAAACTAAATAAGTAATATTTTATTTGAAGTAAGATTGAAATATTAAAGCAAAAAACAATTCACTATTTTTTATTTGCATTTTAAAATATTAACCTTGCTTATTAAAATGTTAGTGTTCTTATTTTATGAAGGCGTGACTTGGAGCCTGTCGACGGAACGACTGAATAACATAAGAACACTAACATTTTTGAAACAAGCTAAATTTTAAATCTGTGTGCAGCTTTTTCTTATTTTTAATTCTGTAGGTACAAATACTTTTTTTACATATTCTCTGTTTCCATGAATTCTTTCAAGAATAAGGTCAACAGCTGCATCACCTATATATTCTGTAGGAACTTTTATAGTAGTAAGAGAAGGAAACATATATTTAGCAGAAGGGTAATCATCAAAGCCAACTATGCTTATATCTTCAGGAATTTTTAATCCTTTTTCTGCCACTGCTTTATAAGCACCTACTGCCATAGCATCATTTCCAGCAAAAAAAGCAGTTGGAATATCTTCTCCACTAAGTGCTTTTATCATAAGTTCGTATCCCATTTTATAAGGAAATCTATTGTTATTATCATATTTTTCAATGCTATATAAATAATTTTTATTATATATATTTTTTTCAGTCATAAACTCTTTATAAGCTTCATCTCTTTCATCAATATAAACATTAGTATTTTTAATAAGGTCTATATCATTTCCACCAAGAAAACCTATTTTTCTATGTCCTAAATTATAAAGATAATCAAATAATTCTCTTAAAGCTTTTTTTAAATCAATTCCAACAGAATCATATTTATTATCATCAGGAAAGAAGTTAACAAATACTAAGTTATCATTAACTGAAAGTCTTTCTATCATATTAGAATCAAATCTTCCAATAGCTAAAATACCAGCAAAGTTTTTTAAATCTACCTCGCTAGTTTCATCATCAATTTTTTTTATTACACAATTATTATCATTGCATTTTTTTTCAATAGCTAATCTTATAGATAAAAAGTAAGGGTCTGCTAATTCTTCATCACTATTGTACCAAGAAATTAGCCCTATTTCATTTTCCTTTAATGATTTTTCTCTTTTGTTTTTTGGTGATTTATATTGAAGCTCTTCTGCAATTTTTAATATTTTTTCTCTAGTACTATCAGAAACGTTTAATGTATCATCAAAATTTAACACTCTTGAAACAGTACTTATAGAAACTTTTGCTTTTGTAGCTATTTCTTTTATTGTAGCCAAAATTATTCCTCCTATAAATTATTTTTCATTTTGCCTTTTTATTCTAATTTCTCATAAACTAAGTGTAACTCTTAGTTAAAACTAAGTCAAATTTTTAGTAAAAATAATTTTAAACTTATAAATGGAAATCTGTAAGTTTAAAATTATTTGGAGTTCATTTAATATATTAAAAGTTAAAAAGAAGAGGGGATATTAGCTACAAAAAATAAAAGTAAAAGTTTCAGTAAAATTTTTAGTAAAAAGTATTGACTAAAATTTTATCGATTGATATAATAAAACCATGATAACGGTAACAAAACTTAAAGAAAAATTTTACTAAGAGTATATGAAGAGGAGGAATTTTTATATTAAGTATAGGAGGTAAATATGAACAATTTAGAATTTATAAAGAAAAAATTTAAAGATTATTTTAATAAAGAAGGAGAGAGAGTATTCTTTTCTCCAGGAAGAGTAAATCTAATAGGAGAACATACAGATTACAATGGAGGACATGTATTTCCATGTGCACTTACAATAGGAACTTATGCAGTTGTTTCAAAGAGAGAGGATTCTTTAGTAAGAGTTATTTCATTAAACTTTGAAAAGCTTGGAATAATTGAATTTGATATAAACAACATAATATATGATAAAAAAGATGATTGGGCAAATTATCCAAAGGGAGTAACTAAAGTGCTTCAAGAACATGGTTATAAAACTTCAAATGGGTTTGAAATATTATTCTTTGGAAATATTCCAAATGGCTCAGGATTATCTTCATCAGCTTCAATTGAAGTTTTAATGGGAACAATATTAAATGATTATTTTGAATTTAATATTGATATGATAAGTATAGTTAAAATGTGTCAAGAAGCTGAAAACAAATTTATAGGTGTTAATTGTGGAATAATGGACCAATTTTCGATAGGAATGGGGAAGAAAAATTGTGCAATATTATTAGATTGTAACACATTAAAATATGAATACAGTAAGTTAGAAATGGATGGCTATAAAATAGTAATAGGAAATACAAATAAAAAACGTGGTTTAGCAGATTCAAAATATAATGAAAGAAGAAGTGAATGTGAATCAGCATTAGAAACAATACAAAAGGAAGTAAAGATAAATAGTTTAGGAGAACTTTCTGAAGAAAAATTTGAAGAGGTAAAACATCTTATTAAAGATGAAGTTAAAAGAAAGAGAGCAAAACATGCTGTATATGAAAATCAAAGAACATTAAAAGCAGTAGAAGCATTAAAAAATAAAGACTTAGTTACATTTGGAAAGCTTATGAATGAATCTCACATTTCATTAAGAGATGATTATGAAGTTACAGGAAAGGAACTAGATACTTTAGTAAACTTAGCATGTAACCAAGAAGGAGTAATAGGCTCGCGTATGACAGGTGCTGGTTTTGGAGGATGCACAGTAAGCATAGTAAAAGAGGAAAATATAGAAGAATTTACTAAAAATATAGAAAAAGAATACGAAAAAATAATTGGTTATAAGCCAGAATTTTATGCAGTAGATATATCAGATGGAACAAGAAGAATAGAGTAATAAAGAAAAGCAACACCAAAAGAAGCATCAGAAAGAATGGTTAGCGAAATTAAAGACCAAATGGAATAAATTATAAAAATACAAAAAATTCTTGTACTAATTAATAAGTGCAAGGATTTTTTTATTTAATTATAGGGTTTGCTCAGTATAAAATAAACAATTAATAAATTGTTATGTTATAATAAATTATAGTGAGAAACTTTAGAAATAAAAAATATTTTTATTTAACTAAAAGGAGATGAACTGTATTTGAAAATTGAAAAGATTAAGTTTAATAATCATAATATATTTGATAATCTAGAAATAAATTTTAAAAATAAAGAAGGAAATGTATTGAATACTATAGTGATTATTGGAGAAAATGGTTCAGGAAAAACAACTTTATTAAAATGTATTTATGATTCTTTTTCTATTGATAAACTTAATTATGATTATATATCAGAAAATAAAATTGAATTAAAATCAACATTATATACAACTATAGTAGATATAAGTGAAGTTCCAATGTTAACAGATAGTTATTTTCAGAAAAAAATTTTTCACTTTAATGAACCTAAAATAGTATATATGCCAACTGAAATAAATTTTGAAAAGATAAATAAAGTAGATAATACTTTTAAGTTTACCCCATCTTTTCAAAATATAGTGGATCAAAATATGACTCAAAGTATTCCTTCACTTATAGCTACTAAGATAAATAAAGAAATATTTAGAAATAGGAATAAAACTATAGGTGAAGTTATAGATAGTGTATGTAATAATATAAATGATATATTTTCTATTATGAATTTAGATGTAAAATTGATTGGATTATCTGAGGATAATGAAACAAAGCCCATTTTTAAAAATAGCTTAGGAAAAGAATTTGATATTACAGAATTATCTTCAGGAGAAAAACAATTATTTTTAAGAGCTTTATCACTAAAATTTTTAGAGGTTAATAATTCAGTAATACTAATTGATGAACCCGAAATATCATTACATCCTCAATGGCAAAGAAAAATTATTAATTTATATGAAAGCATAGGAGAAAATAATCAGTTAATAATAGCAACACATTCACCACATGTTATTGGTAATATAACATCTGATAAATTGAGAGTTATGGTAAGAGATAATAATGGTATAAAAATACTAGATAATGATAAATTAAGTGAAACTTATGGTAAAGGTATTGGTGATATTTTAACTACTACTATGAATTTAGATAGTTTAAGAAATGATGATATTACTAAAAAGCTAAATAAAGTATATGAGCTATTAAATAAAAATTTATATGACACAGAAGAGTTTAATGATACATTTAATTATCTAAGAAAGTACTTAGGAGATTTAGATAAAGACATTATGAGAATAAGATTAGATATATCAATAAGGAACAGAAAAAATGCTAAAAGTTAATAAAGAAAAAGAACCAACTTTTTTATTAGAATATAAGAAAAAATACTCTCCTAAGTCATGGAAAGACTATGATAAAGAAAACATACGAAGTAAAATAAAAGAAAATATTTTAATTTTAGAGCAAGAATAATATTGTCCATACTGTGAAAAAAGAATATATGACAATGAGGGACATATAGAGCATATAAAGCCTAGAGATTTATATCCTAAAGAATTTCAAAATTATAATAATATTATAGTTTCTTGTGATGAAAAAAATAGTTGTGGAAAATTTAAAGAAAATAAGTACAATGACAATTTTATAAATCCTGTTATTGATAATCCAAAAGATTATTTTACTTATAATATATCAAATGGAGAAATAATTCCTAAAGAAATTGATGAAAATAGTAAAATATATATAAGAGCAAAATACACAATTGATATTTTAAACTTAAATAGTTATGAATTAAAAGAAGCTAGAAAAGCATTAGTTGATATATTAGAAATATATAGAGAAAATTATGATGACTATAATGAATATTTAAAATTTTTCTTAGATGAAGGACATAATTTTCCAAATTTAATAAAGTTATTTATGATTTAATAGTAGCTAGATAAAACTAATAACAAAATTTATATATTTTGCTTAGTAAAATCTTAGTATTCTTATTTTATGAAGGTGCGACTTGGAGCCTGTCGATAACTGAGAATCAAAATTTTATATTTTGTTATTCGAAGTTACCCAGCGAGCAAAGCGAGTCGGGCTTCCTTTAAACATAAGAATACTAAGATTTTTTAAACAAGCCTAATATTATTTATTTAGTACATTTTTTTATTGCATTTTCAAAGATTTCAAGACCTGCTTCAAGTTGTTCATCACTCATAACAAGTGGAGCTAAGAATCTTATAACATTTCCATAAACACCACAGTTTTCAAGTATAAGTCCATTGTGAACAGCTTCTTGAATTATGTCACTTACTAATTTAGCATTAGGAGTTTTTGAAGCTTTGTCAGTAACAAATTCTATACCAATCATTCCACCAAGACCTCTAAAATCTCCAATAACATCATATTTGTCCATCCATTCTTTATAGGTTTTTTGAACCTTTTCTCCTATTTCTAAAGAACGATTAGCTAAATTATCTCTTTCCATTATTTCTATTGTCTTAAGAGCAGCAGCACATGCTAAAGGATTTCCACAATAAGTACCACCTATTGTACCCCCTGCAACAGAATCCATAATTTCCTCTCTAGCTACAATAGCACTTAAAGGAAGACCAGCTGCTATTGATTTTGCAGTAGCTAAAATATCAGGTTCTACACCAGCTTCTTTCCAATATTCAGAAGCAAACATTCTTCCAGTTCTACAGAAACCACTTTGAACTTCATCTGCAATTAACATTATTCCATTTTCATCACAAATCTTACGAACAGCCTTTATCCATTCTATTGGGGCAGGAATAAATCCACCTTCACCTTGTAATGGTTCAACTATAAATGCTGCTATTTCATTAGCAGGAGCACATTCTTCAAATACTTTGTATATTGTATCTATATAGTATTTAAATGCTTGTTCTTCTGTCATTCCTTCTGGTCTTCTATAAAGATAAGGATATTCAGCTCTAAAAATTCCTCCTGGGAATGGTCCAAGTCCTTTTGCATAAGCTTTTTTAGAAGTTAATGCCATTGTAAGATTTGTTCTTCCATGGAATGCACCTGAAAAACATATTATATTTTGTCTTTTAGTAAAAGCTTTTGCTACTTTTATTGCATTTTCATCAGCTTCTGCACCAGAGTTTGCAAAGAAAGTTTTCTTTTTATCACCCTTAACAGGAGCTAAAGAATTTAATTTTTCAGCTAAAGCTACATAACCTTCATGAGTAACTATATTAAACATTCCATGAAAATATTTATCAGCTTGAGCTTTAACTGCTTCAATTATTTCAGGATGAGAGTAACCAACATTTAATACTCCAACTCCTCCTACCCAGTCTAAAAATTTATTTCCATCAACATCTTCAATCATAGCTCCTTCAGCATGGTCAATAACAACAGGATATACACATTTTATAGCATCAGGAATAGCATTTTCACGTCTTTTAATTATTTCCTTTGCTTTTGGTCCTGGTAAAGTTTCAGTTATTATTTTTGGTAAATCAGTTCTTAACATAAATAAAATCCTCCTTGAATACAAAGATATAAATATTTTTTAAAATAAAAAACTGCAAGACAATAGAATCATCATCTGTGACACCATTGTCTTACAGTCTTAATTTATACTTAAATAATAGCACAAAATATAATATTAAGACAACTTCCATAATGAATAAAAATTATTGTCCATAATGTACAAAAAAAACAAATTAAAAAAAGTAGAAATAATATTAATTTGGTTTTATAATAATTCAAGTAGATTATTTGTATAAAGAAAATATAATAAAGGGAGGTATAAGCTATGGACCATTATGGAATATTAAGCGTTTTACCAGCATTAATTGTTATTGTCTTTGCACTTGTAACAAAGAAAACCTTAGAGGCTCTGCTTTTAGGAACTGTCTCTACCTACATTATTATGTATGGGCTAGATTTTCCGTCAAAGTGGGCAGAAGCTTTCTTTAAAGCAGCAGGAGATGCTGATAATCAATGGGTCTTGATTGTTTGCGGGCTTTTTGGAAGCTTAATAGCACTTATAAGAAAGTCTAAAGGAACCTTAGGTTTTTCGGGAAAGCTTGAAAAGATTTGCAAAACTCAAAAAAAATCACTATTTATGACTTGGATTTTAGGAATAGTTATTTTTATTGATGAATATTTAAATATAATGACTTTAGGAGCTTGTATGAAAAATATTTCAGATAAAAAGAAGATACCAAGAGAATCCTTAGCATACATAATAGACTCAACAGGAGCACCAGTTTGTGTATTACTACCATTTTCAACTTGGGCAGTATTTTATGCCAGTGTATTTTATAAGCAGGAGGGAATTCAGGCTCTTGGATTTGGTGGAGATATTGCTACATATTTAAAAGTTATTCCATTTACTTTTTATGCTTGGGCCTCAGTTATTATAGTTCCCCTTTTTATATTAGGAGTTATTCCAAAATTAGGGAAGATGAAAACAGCATATAAAAGAGTAGAGGAAACAGGGCAAGTTTATGCTCCAGGAAGTGAAAAATTTAATGCAGTATTAGTAGATGATTATTCAGAAGGAAAAGGAGAATTAAAAGACTTTTTAATTCCAATTTGTGCTTTAATTGCAATTACACTTTTAGGAGGAGATTTATTTATAGCGGTAGTTGCTTCTATAATAATCTGTCTTTTCTTGTATATTCCAAGAAAGAAAATGACCTTTAATGAATTTTGTGATTTATATATGCAAGGCTTTTGTGATATGATACCAACAATTGCAATAGTATTTGCAGCTTTTATAATGCAAATTGCAGCAAATGATATTGGTCTTCCAGCTTATGTGATAGAAACAGTTACTCCATATTTAAATGGCACTTTGTTCCCAGCAGTAGCTTTTATGGTAGTTGCAATTTTAACATTTGTTACAGGAAGCAACTGGGGAATTCCAGCAGTATGCGTGCCAATAATAATTCCACTTGGTTTTTCTCTTGGAGCAAATCCAATTTTAGTAATGGCAGCAATACTTTCTGGAGGAACATTAGGAAGTCATGCATGTTTTTATTCAGATGCAACAGTATTAACTTCAACATCTTGTGGCATAAATAATATGGACCATGCATTAAGCCAATTTCCTTATGCAGCAATAGCTACCATTATAAGCTTAGCAGGATTTATTATTTGTGGTATTGTGATGTAGTATAGAATTTGCTTCCTTTTTGGCATATTCAAAAGATTTTTTTATGATATCATACTCTTCATCATTACGAACAGGACGATAATATCCTAAAATACATACTCCCTTTGAGTGGCCATGAAGATTAATAGTCATATTCATGGCCCCTGGGATACCATATACCCCTTCATCAGAAGAATCAGAATATGACTTAAAAATTTCAAGATTATTCTTAAGTGCAACTAAGTGGTCATCCACTTCACTGCTATCAATTCTAAATGTAATCATTTCAGATTTTAATTCTAGCGGTAAAAAATTATATTCTATATACCAATTATTATCAGTAACAGTTAATACTCCACCACAGGGTAGTTTTTTATAATAGTTCATAATATACTCTCCTTATAAATTTTTATTTTTTTAAATATATTGTTTTATATTAACTTAAATCTATAAGTTAAAGAAAAATAATATATTTTTTGATTTTCATACAAGTATATTTTACAGAAAATTTTGAAAAAATTCAATACAATAAAAATAGTATAAGAGTCTTTGTAGCCTATATTCCAAGGCTACTCAGACTCTTATACTATTTTTTGATTAATTTACCATATCCAACATTAAGCATAACATTGTTATTTTCCACTAAAATTTTTCCTCTTAGTATTGTGTATATAGGAGTCCCTTTTCCTTTAACTCCTGTAAAGGCTGAAATTTTATTTAGGTATTCTAAGCTTTCGGTAGTTATTTCCCAATTCTTTTTCAAATCAACTAATACTAAGTCCGCATCATAACCTATTTCAATATCACCTTTATTATTAAGACCAAATATTTTTGAAGCATTGTAAGAGAAGAGCTTAGATAAAAGAGTATAAGGAATATTTCTTTTTTGTGATTCATTAAGAATTATTTGAAAGCCATTTTGTATTCCACTTATTCCACCCCAAGCTTTAAATATATTATCATTATCTTTTTCATATTCAGCACATGGAGAGTGATCACTTGAAATTATATCAATAGTTCCATCAAGTATATAAGGCCATAAACTATCTTCTTTTTTCCTAAGAGGAGGTGCACATTTAAATAAAGCCCCATTTTTTATCAAATCTTCTTCATTAAATATTAAATAATGAGGACAAGTTTCAGCTGTTATTTTTACACCATCTGCTTTAGCCTTTTTAATTTCTTCTGCAACTAGAGGATGAGATACATGACATATATGTACCTTTGCACCTGTTTCTTTTGCAAGACAAATGATTGTTTTAACAGCAATAAGTTCTGCAGAAACAGGACGAGAATTTAAAAAATCTTTTGCAGATAATCTGTTTTCTGAAAGAGCCTTTTTTTCTTCAAAGGTTATTATAGAATAATCTTCACAGTGAAATCCAGCAAGACCATCAAACTTTTTAAGTATTGAGAGAGCATGTTTAATTTCTCCAGCACTAAGAGAAGTATAATCATCACTAACTGGAGCAAAGAAACATTTAAAAGCAAGAACTCCTGATTCATTAAGTTCTTCAAGTTTATTTAAATTATAATTAACTAAAGCACCCCAAAAAGCATAATCAACATATGATTTATCAATTAAATATTTTTCTTTTGATAAAAATACATTCCTATCCGTTAATGCTGGCTCATTTTGAAGAGGCATATCTATTATAGTTGTAATTCCTCCTATTGCAGCTGCTTTTGTACCATGAGGAAAGTCTTCCCTCCATGTAAAACCAGGATCGTTTAAATGAACATGAGAATCTATAAAACCAGGAAATAAAAACTTATCAGTTCCATCAATTTTTTTTAAAGATTCAATATTTTCACATTCTCCAGAAAATATTGAGACTATTTTTTCTCCCTTAATTCCAACATTGCCAATAAATACTTTGTCGCTTTTTACTATATGTACATTTTCAATTAATAAATCATACATTGTTTATCACTCTCCATAAAAATAGAATATGGTAAAGTATAAAAAGTTTTACCATATTCTAAAAAACATTATTCAGTTATTGTTACTAAAGATGAATTTATTTCTTTTAAGGTATCAGAATATCCATAATCAGAAAAATCAGGAACTTCTTTTATACTATCCATTTCTTTCATAAATTTAGCCATAGTATTAGAACCTTCTATAAATTGATTATTAAATTCCATAGAATAAACATTATTTTTCATGATTCTTAAGCATTCATTTTCATCAATATTTATTTCTTTTGCAATTATTTTTGCAGCGTCTTCAGTATTAGAATTTATGTAATCAGTTGCTTTTACTAATGCTTTTAAAAATTTCTTAACTTCATCAGGATGTTTATTAAAGAAATCATCAGTCACTTGAACAGTCATATAAAAATCTATCCAATGTACATCACCTTTTTTTTCAGGAAGATTAGAGGTTGTACCACTAAATAATAATGTTCCACCAGCATCTAAAGCTTTTCCAACCCAAGGTTCCCAACAAGCCATAGCATCTATATCACCTTTTTCTAAAGAAGCAAGTTGGTCAGAAGCTTGAAGATTAATAAAATTAATTTTGTCAATGTCAACATTTAATTCATCACACATATTTCTTACAGCTATAAGTACTCCAGCTCCAGAAGTTACACCAATTTTTTTACCTTCTAAATCTTTAGCAGAATTTAAAGTAAGACCAGGACGAGCAACTACACTTTGAGTTCCACCAGCATTAGCAAGAGGGGCTAGAACCTTTACTTTCATTCCATTTGCAGCAACAGCAATATTGTTATATACAGAACCGAAACATATTCCTGCAGTACCATTTGCAACTAAAGAAGCATTTTGGTCTGGACCTGTCATAAGATGATTAGTAACTTTTAATCCTTCTTCTTCAAAATAGCCCATTTTATCTGCAATTATTTGTTGTGCTGATACTTGAGGGTCTAATTCACCATAAGCATCTATAGCAGTTAAACTAGAAGAAGATTTAGAAGATTCATCTTTACTTTTTGAAGAACCTCCACAAGAAATAAGTGATGATATCAATAGTGTTGGTATGGTTAAAGCTATAATTTTTTTAAATAATTTATTCATAAAAAATCCTCCCAAAATAAATATTTTTGAAATTCTTAGCTAAGAAAAAAGGTGTAAATATAGCAAAAATGCTATACTTACACCTTTGTAAAAAATAAAGCTTATTTTTTTATGTAATTAGTTTAACAGAAGAATTTATAAATTTCATCACTATAATGCACAAAATTTATAAATAATGATATGCAAAATGTATAATTATGATAAAGAATTATTTATTTTACCTAATATTTCATAAGCACAAATACCAATATATAAGGAATTTAATTTTTTATAGTCATTAAAATCAACATTAAGTATAGCTTTTATAGTATCAAGCTTATTTAAAAGAGTATTTCTATGAATAAATAATTTTTGAGAGGTTTCACTTGAATTAAACTTACAAAGAAAATAAGTTTTTAATATATTTATTAAGCTTGTATTATTTTTAATATCATATTCAGCTAAAGGTGAAATGGTATCATTGTAAATTTTTTTTAGTTTAGCTTTAGAAAGTTTATTAAGCATATGATATATTAAGTAATCATCATAATAAAAAACTTTTGAATTTTCATCTAAATAATTACTTAAATTCAAGCAATCAATAGTATCTTTAAAAGATAAATTTATTGAAGAAATTTCCTCATGACATCTACTTACTGCTATTTTAAAGCTACAAGTAAGAGAATTAGAAAGTTTTATCTCTAAAATATTTAATAATGAACGAACCTTATTTAAACAAGTAATACTATTTATTTCATCATTAAAAAATAAAAATAAGCATAACATAGTTTCATTTGTACAAGTAAAAGAATCATTCTCAACACGTATAATTTTAGAAATAGAATCTTGAAGAATCTTAAACATTTGTTTCTTATGATATTCATTTTCTAAATTTTCAAGAATAAAGTTTATACATATTCTTTTTTTTGTATAGTTAAAACCATAAAAATTACAAAGTTCTATTATTTTACTTTCTGATTTTTCTTCATTTGACATCAAATAATCAAAGAAAAAATTGTGTTGTTTATTCATAGCTTTATTATTAATATTAAGTTTTTCTACTTCTAAAGCTATAATATTTATAAGCTTCATTAATAAAGTTTTATAGTATGAAGATAGCTCCTCTTCAATTAATACACATAATGCTCCAGATAAATTAGGAAGCATAATAATAAAAAAATTGAAATTTTCATCATTTATCGAAAAATGTTTATAAAATCCTGATGAATTATCACTAGAATCAGTTTGAATAGACTGAGAAAAATCAGATAACTCAAATGAAGATATATCATTTTTATTTAAAATATAGTTATGTTTTTTAATAAGAGCTATTGATAATAAATTATAATTAGAATCAGTAAGAAGAATAGTTTTATTCATAAAATCAGATAATGTTTTTATCATTTTATCTAGCCCCATATTTTGAAAATAACATTGAGATATTTTATTAATTATAGTAGATTCATTTTCTATATCCTTAAGCTCCCTATTATAAATTTCATTATATATAATTTTGCTAACATCAGAAAAAGAATAGTAAAATGGCATTTCTATAATTGGAAGACCAGTCTTTTCTGCTTCTTCTATCATATTTTGGGGAATTGTTTTAAAAAATCTTTTAATTTTAATGCCTAAACCAGCACACCCAATTTCTTTAAGCTCTCTTATTATATTAATTTGAAGTTCAGGATTATCTTGAAAAATATATCCTGTTGTTAAAACAAGCTCATTCTTTTTTATCCATTTTAATACATCAGGATTATCTAAAATATTAACACTTTCAATTTCATTATTCATATATTTGTTTCCAGATAAGCATTTTAGGTTATTTAAGGAACTATTATTTATAAACCAATCTAATGTAATTTTCATATTCATCACCAAAAAAAGTATAACATTGAAAATTTGGCTAATCAACTTTAAAAATAAAAGTATATGAGGTAAATGTGCAAAATATACAATAAAATAAGATAAAATATGCAATATGTTGTTGAAAGCAATTTAATAATATATTATACTTAAAACAACTTAAAGGTGCTTAACAATAATTTGATTATTTTGCAAAGATGCAAGACTTCGTTAGTTTTGCATCTTTTTTGTTAAATAAACTTTTATTATTGGAAAGTAATAAAAATAATTTAAGTTAACAACAATTTGATTATTTTGCAAAGGTGCAAGACTTTATGGTTTTGCACCTTTTATTTTTAAAGGAGGGATTATTATGGCTGTTACATTGGTAAGTGTTAGTAAATCATTTGAAGATGATGATGGAACAAAAAAGTCTGTACTAAAAAATCTTTCAATGATAATTGAAAATGGTGAATTCATTTGTGTCCTTGGAAAAAGTGGATGTGGAAAATCTACATTGCTTAATTTACTTGCAGGTTACTTAAAACCAAGCTTTGGAAGAATATATGTAAATGGAGTAGAAGTTAATGGACCTTCAAGAGATAGAGGAGTAGTATTTCAACAACATGCTTTATTTCCTTGGTACACAGTATCTGAAAATATACAATTTGGATTAAAACTTAGAAAAGTAAAAAATGCAAAAGAAGAGGCTCAAAAATATATTTCATTAATAGGGCTAGAAGGATATGAAGATAAGTATCCAGCAAGCTTATCAGGAGGAATGGCTCAAAGAGTTGGAATTGCAAGAGCTTTAGCAAATGACCCAGAAGTTCTTCTTATGGATGAGCCATTAGGTGCTTTAGATGCAATGACAAGAGATACCATGAGAAAAGAGTTGATAAAAATATGGCAAGCAACTAACAAAACAATTATTTTTATTACTCATAGTGTTCCAGAAGCTGTATATTTAGCTGACAGAGTTATTTTGCTTAAAGAGGGACAAGTAGCGATGGATGAGAGAATAGATATTCCAAGACCAAGAAATACTAAGGATAAAAAATTCTTAGAATATGTAGAAATGTTTGAAAAGGGGTTAACTGATAATTTGAATGAATCAGTAATTACAGAATAAGGAGGGATGAAAATGAATAAACACCAAAACGAAGAGTTAAATATAGAAAAGATAAAAGAAGAAATAAGTAAGGAAAAAGAAAAACCAAGCTTATCTAAAAATCAAATGAAGAAAAAGAAAGAAAAAATAAATAAATATACAAAAGTAGGCTCTTTAATTGGATTTTTCATAATATGGGAGATAATAAGTCAGATAAATGTTATAGAAGAATGGTTTAATCCAGTTTTTCTTCCATCACCAACTATGATAATAAAAACAGCATATGAATATATTCAGGCTGGAACATTATTTGGTCATATAGGAATAAGTTTCTTTAGATTGATAATTGGATTTATTATAGGAACAATAATAGCAATAATAATGGCTATATGGATGACTAAATCAAAACTTATAGATAATATGATATCACCAATTATTAATTTATTTGGACCAATACCAGTTTTAGCATTCCTTCCTATGTTTTTAATTTGGTTTGGAATAGGTGAGGGTTCTAAAATAACTCTTATTGCCTATACTACATTTATTGCAATGCTACCATATGTAAGAGATGGAATAAATAATACAGACCCTATATTAATAAGGTCAGCAATAAGTCTTGGAGCAACAGATTTTCAAGTATTTAGAAAGGTTATATTTAAATCTGCTATGCCTAATATTTTCTCAGGAATGAAGGCATGTTTAGGACTCGCTTTTTCATCTTTAGTTGTTGCAGAAATGATGGGAGCAGATTCAGGACTTGGATTTATTATAGTGGATTCTAAAAACTGGTTTAAAATGTCTGATATGTTTATGGCAGCAATTTTAATTGGATTGGAATATACAATAATGTATTCAATATTAGTATCAATAGAAAAAGTTTTATTTAAATGGAAAAGAGCTGGCGTAGAAAGTGCAGTAGAAGATTAAAAGGGGGATTTTGTAATGAAAAATGTAAAAAAATTAATTAGTGGAGTAATATTAGGAGCTTTGTCAATATCATTATTAGCAGGGTGTGGTGGAACAAAAACAGAGAAAACAAGTGGTAATACAGAAGAGGTAAAAGAAATTACTGCTTATGGAGTAATAGACCCTCAAATATCAGCACAACAAATCATTGCTGATAAAAAAGGTTATTTTGAAGAAGAAGGATTAAAAGTTACAAACAAGTTATTACAACAAGGAGGAGATATTTCACCTTTAGTATCAGGAGGAACAGCAGAAGTTTCATTTGAAAGTACATATACAGATATTTCTTTAGCAGCTAATGGAGTTGATGTAAAAATACTTTCTACAATGTCTAATAGTGGTAATACTCAATGTGTAGTTGCAGGTAAAAATTCAGGAATAACTAATGCAAAAGATTTAGAAGGTAAAAAAGTAGGAATAGGTTCAGGAGCAGCTGTATTAATAGCAATAAGAAATATGTGTAAAGAATTAGATGTAGATATAGATAAAATAAAGTTTGTTACATTAGCACCTTCAGACCAAATTTCTTCATTAGAAAAAGGTGATATAGATGCTATGGCTTGTTGGGAGCCTTGGGTTTCAAATGCAGTAGAAGCTGGAGGAACATTATTATTTAGTGGCTTACAATCTTATTTCCCAGAAAAAAGTGGAAGTGTTAATTGGTTGAATTTCCATACTACATTCCAAGTTACAGGAGATTTCTTAAAAAAGAATCCTAAGACTTGTGAAGCTATGCTTAGAGCATTAAAGAAAGCAACTGATTTTATTAATGAAAATCAAGATGAAGCTGCAGAAATAATAGCAAAAGAAATTAATTTAACAACAGAAGAAGTTAAAAACATAATGTCAAAGAATGAATATACAATGAATTTTGACCAAAACTTTGTAGATGCTTCAAATGAAATAGCAGATTTCATGCTTGAAATGGAAAATATAAAGAAAAAGCCAGAGTTTAGTAGTTATGCAGATAGTACATCTTTAAAAAATGCTGTACCAGAATTAGTTACAATAGAGTAATTAAGGTGATAGTATGGAAAACTTATTTATAAAAAATGCTAAAATTGTAAAATCAGATAAGATTATAGAAGGTGGAGTTTTAGTAAAAGATGGAGTAATAGTAGAACTTACTAATTTAGGAGAAGAAAGAGAAGCAGAAAATATTCTTGATTTAGAAGGAAAATACCTATTTCCAGGATTAATTGATGGACATGTTCATTTCGATGAACCAGGGTACGAATGGAGAGAAGATTTTTATTCAGGAACAGAAGCAGCAGCTATAGGAGGAGTAACAACTATAATAGATATGCCTTTAAATAATAAACCTCCAGTTTTTGAAAAAAAGGTACTTGATGCTAAAAAAAATATTGTAGAAAAAAAGGCATTAATTGATTATGGATTTTGGGGAGCACTTCTAAATTATAATTTAGACAAACTTGAAGAGTTAAATGATGTAGGAGTATTAGCTTTTAAGAGTTTTATTTGTAATCCAGGAGAAGATTATACCTCTCTTAATTTTGAAGAAATAGAAAAAGCAATGAATATAATCAAAAAGTTTAATGGTTTTGCAGGATTTCATTGTGAAGACTATGACATTATAGAAAAATTGCAAAAACAAAAGCTTGATGAGAATAAAATAACCTTTAAAGATTATCTAGAATCAAGACCTGTGGAAGCAGAAATAAAAGCTGTAAAAGATGTAATAGATATAGCAGAAAAAACTAAATGTAGAGTTCATATATGTCATGTATCTCATATAGAAGTAGCAAAAATCATAAAAGAAGCTAAAAATAAGGGTATTAATGTTACAGCAGAAACTTGTCCACATTATTTAATATTTAATGAAGATGATGTTATTAAAGGGGGAGCAGCTTTTAAATGCTCTCCTCCACTTAGAAAAAAGGAAGATGCAGATAAATTATGGGAGTATTTATTAGATGGAACAATAGATTCAATATGTTCAGACCATTCCCCTGCAACATTAGAAGAAAAAAGAGATGATGGTAAAGATGGAGCTTTTGGTGCATGGGGAGGAATGAATAGTGTTCAATTTACCTTCCAAGTTATGTTTGATTATTTAATAAATCAAAAAAAACTAAGTCCATCAATAATATATAAAATATTAAGTGAAAATCCAGCAAAGATATTTGGAATATATGGTAAAAAAGGTGGAATAGAAATAGGATTTGATGGTGATTTTACAATAGTTGATCCAAATAAAAAATGGAAGATAACTAAAGACTCTTTAAAAACAAAAACCAAAGAATCTGCATTTATTGGATTAGAAGGCAAGGGAAAAGCAGTAGGAACAATAGTAAGAGGAAAAATAATAGTTCTTGAAGATAAGATAGTTGGAGAGCATGGTTTTGGTAAGTTAGTCTTAAGGAAGTGATAAATTGCGATGGAGAAAAAAATCATAGAAAATATAGAATCTTATTTAAATGATTTAAGTAAATTTACAAAAACATTAGGAAATGGTGTTACAAGACCTCCTTTTTCTAAGGAAGCTAAAGAAGCTGTAGAATATCTAAAAAGAGAAATGATAAATATCGGCTTAGAAACTAGAGTGGATGAGTCAGGAGCTATTATTGGAAGGCTTGAAGGAGAAAATAAAGAAACAATTATAGTAGGTTCTCATTATGATTCAGTAAAAAATGGAGGGGGATTTGATGGAATAGCTGGTGTTGTATGTGGCCTAGAGGTAGCTAGAATGTTTATTGAAAATAATATAAAGCCTAAATATTCACTAGAGATTATTGGAACTAATGATGAAGAGGGAGAAAGATTTAAAACAGGATTTTTCTCAAGTAAGGCTATGCTTGGAGAGATAAGCTTAGATGAATTAAAATTCTTTAAGGATTCTGATAACATAACAATATATCAAGCAATGAAAGATTATGGATTAAATCCAGAGGAAATTTATAAAGCAAAAAGAATTTTGAAGGATATAAAAAATTTTATAGAAATTCATATAGAACAAGGCCCTATTCTTGAAAGTCATAACACTCACATTGGAATTGTCGATACTATAGTTGGTATGAAAAGAGGAATGGTCACAATAAAAGGAAGGGATGACCATGCTGGAACTACACCTATGAATATGAGAATAGATGCTGTTGAAATAGCTTCTAAAGTTATATGTAAGGTATCTGACATAGCAAGAAAATATGAAAATGCAGTAGCAACGGTAGGAAGCATAGAGGTATTGCCAAATGAGATAAACACAATAGCAAAGGAAGTAAAATTTAGTTTAGATATTCGTTCAATAAAAAAAGAAGATGTAAATAAGATTTTTGAAGAAATAATGATTAATGTAGAAAAAAGGACGAAGGAATTTAATGCTTCTTATGAATTTGAAGAAACTCTTTACATAGAACCTGTTAAAATGAGTGCTAATATAGGAAAGCTTATAGAAGATAGTTGTAAAGAAAGAGGTTTTTCATTTGAACATATTAATAGTGGTGCAGGACATGATTCCTTGCCAATAGGGAAAGAAATTGAAACTTCAATGATTTTTGTAGCAAGCAAGGGTGGAAGAAGTCATTGCAAAGAAGAGTTTACAGATTATAAGTATTTAGAGGAAGCCGTTAAGGTTGCCTTTGATATAATAAATAAAATTAATTAAAAAAGAGGAGAGATAAAAAATGGGATACCCAAGTGATTTATTATCAACAAGAGCAGTAGTCAAACCAGGATTATATGCAGTAATACCAAAGGATGGCTTAGTAAATAATGTTATACCTAACATTAAAGGTTGTAGAGTAAGCATAGTTGCTTCTCCAAAGATGGGAGCAAGCTTTGTTCAATATATAGTTGATGCAAGTCCAAATGGAGGAACTTCTTCTCCTTTTGCAAAGGAAGAAAAAATAGAAAGCTTTATATATTGTGTAAATGGTGAGCTTGATATAAAAATTGGAGATGAAGAGTTTAAGTTAAAAGATGGAGGATATGCCTTTTCACCAGCAGGAGTGGGATTATCCTTTAAAAATACAGGCTCAGAAAATGCAAAAATACTTTTATACAAGCAAGTCTATATTCCATTAGAAGGAACTGAAGCTAAGGTATGTGTAGGAAATGTTAATGATATAGAATATAAAATATATGATGATATGGAAAATGTTTATATAAAAGATTTACTTCCAACAGATTTAGGATATGATATGAATATGCATATACTTGCTTTTGAACCAGGTGGATGTCATCCAATAGTAGAAACTCATGTACAAGAGCATGGAGCTTATGTATTAAGTGGAGAAGGAATGTATTTATTAGATGATACATGGATGGGAATTAAAAAAGAAGACTTCATATGGTTTGGACCTTATGTTGCACAATGTGCTTATGGAGTTGGAAGAGAATTATTTGCATATATTTATTCAAAAGATTGCAATAGAGATGTAATTTTATAGTAGAAGGAGAAATAAAAAATGAAATTAACAATATTAGAACCACTAGGAGTGGAAAAAGAAAAATTCTTAAAAATGGCAAATGATGTTTTAGGAGACAGAGTAGAAATAAAGTTTTATGAAACAAGAGTTGAAGATACAGAAACATTAATTGAAAGAAGCAAGGATGCTGATATAGTAGTTCTTTCTAATTTTAAATATAAAAAAGAAGTTATTGAAAAATGCCCTAATTTAAAAATGATTTGTGTTGCATTTACTGGAGTTGACCATGTTGATATGGAATACTGTAGAGAAAGAGGAATTATGGTATGTAATTGTGCAGGTTATTCAACAGTTGCAGTAGCAGATTTGGTTTTTGGACTTCTTATCTCAATTTATAGAAATATAATTGCTTGTGATAAGGTAACAAGAGAAGAGGGAACTAAAAATGGTCTTGTAGGATTTGAACTTGAAGGTAAAAAGTTTGGAGTTATTGGAACAGGAGCAATTGGAATGAGAGTAGCTAATATTGCTAAAGCCTTTGGATGTGAAGTTTATGCATATAGCAGAACAGTAAAAGAAGGAAATGGAATAAATTATGTAGATTTAAATACACTTCTTTCAACTTGTGATATAGTATCTCTTCATGTTCCTTTAAATGATTCAACAAAAGGATTAATAAATAAAGATAATATAAAACTTATGAAAAAAAATGCAGTCTTAATTAATACAGCAAGAGGACCTGTTGTTGATAGTGAAGCTTTAGCAGATGCTTTAAAGAGTGGAAAAGTTGCTGGAGCAGGAGTAGATGTATTTGAGGTAGAACCACCAATACCATCAAGTCATATTTTATTTGGAGCACCTAATTTAGTAGTTACTCCTCATGTTGCTTTTGCTACTAAAGAATCTATGGTTAAAAGAGCAGAAATAGTTTTTGATAACATAGATAAGTATTTAGAAGGAAAGCCACAAAACGTGATTAAATAATTTATAGAAGGGAGGAGTAAGAATGCTCCAATCAGCTAAAGTAGAAAATATAAAAAAATGGCTTGAAGATATAAATTCTTTTAATTCTACACCGGATTTTGGAACTACAAGAGTTCTATTTACTAAACCAGAATTAGAATCAAGAAATTATGTAAAAAATGAAATGAAAAAAATAGGACTTAAGGTTCATGAAGATGGTATAGGAAATATTTTTGGAGTTTTAGAAGGTGAGGATACCTCTCTTCCACCAGTATGGACAGGCTCTCATATTGATACTGTTTTAAATGCAGGAATGTTTGATGGTATGACTGGTGTTGTAGGAGGAATGGAAGCTTTAAGAATCATAAAGGAATCAGGGAAGAAGTTTAAAAGAAGTATTGTAGTTATAGTCTATACATCAGAAGAACCAACAAGATTTGGATTATGTTGTTTAGGAAGTAGAGCATTAGCTGGAAAATTGTCTTATGAAGAAACTAAAGAGGTTTATGATAAAGATGGAAAAAGTTTGTCTATTGTATTAGAAGAACTAGGCTATAATAAAGATGATTTTAAAAATATTCCTGTAAAAAAAGGAGATGTATTTGGAGCTGTTGAGCTTCATATTGAACAAAGTAATAAACTTGAAAAAGATAACATGAAAATAGGAATAGTAAAAACAATATGTGCTCCAACTAATTTTGAAGTAGAAGTAATAGGATGTCAATCTCATGCTGGAGGAACTTCTATGGAAGATAGAAAAGATGCCTATGCGGCTAGTGCAGAATTAGCTTTAATATTAGAAAAACTTGCTAAAGAATCAAAAAGCGAATATACAACAGCTACTGTAGGAAGAGTTGCAGTAATTCCAAATGCATCAAATGTAATCCCAGGAAACGTAAAATTTTCTATAGATATAAGAGATTGTGAATTTGAATCAAAAAATATTCTTATAGAAAAATTAAAGAAGGAAATAACTAAGATTGAAGAAAAAAGAGGAGTAAAGGTTAACCTAACATTAGAGAATCATGATGTTCCTATGAAATGTAATAAAAAAATTATAGATGAAATAGAAAAAAGTTGTAAAAACCAAAATATATCACATGAATTTATGATAAGTGGAGCATATCATGATTCTATGTTTGTTGGAGAATTTGCACCTGTAGCTATGATATTTGTGCCAAGTAAAAATGGAATAAGCCATAGTCCAGACGAATGGACAGATTTTGAGGATATAGCAAAAGGAACTAATATATTAGCAGAAACATTATATAATTTATCTAATATGGAAGAACTATAAAATGTTAAGAACCTAAAGAGATATATGTTAGAAAGTATCTATTTAGGTTCTTTTTTATATTATAAGCTTAATAATTTTATACTCTTTTATTTTAATATAAATTAGGAAAGTTTATTTAGTGAAAGAAGTTCTTTATAGTTATTTTCTATTATTTTAAATACAATATTTTTAAAGTTTTCTTCTTTTTTAAGAAGAGGAAAATACACTAAAGTATTATCTATTATTTCCTTAATTTTATCCATATTAATTGTAGGAATTTTATAATTATATTCTTTTAAAATAGGAATATAGTTTAATAGTGTAAAGGAAGTTGAATACCAAGTTTTTTCTAAAGATTTATTATCTAAAACTCAACATCTCCATCTTTTCTTAAAATTCCAAAATTAAATGTATGTCTATCAATGTTATAGCATAGTGCATCCATAAAAGTAATATCTAAAAAATCATTAATATATCCAAGTTCATTAATTATATTTACAGAATCATCTATTCCCCAATAATCCTGTACAAAACTATACATAGGTTCAAAATCTATTTCACCATTATTTGTGAAATCTTTACATCTTACTAAAAAACCATCATTTATAGCTTCATATTTTATTGCATTAAAGCCTAAATAAATTGCAATATTAGAAGTAAGAACTTCTGCAAAATTTTCTTTTAAAGAACCTTTTTTTATCATATACCAATGATTATTTATGAGTTTCCAGCACTTTTCAAAGCTTCCTATATTGGTGAGTTCAGGAGTTAAGTCTGTATCTTTAAAATTTAAGCTTTCAGAGTTTCCATAAAGGGCAATAGTATTTAATCCATCAGAAAGCCTAGCTCTCACTTGTTTATATGATGTATTTTCATTTTCTTCTTTAAGCCAGTAACTATCAGTTATGCTTAAAGCTTTTGCCTTAATTACTATTTCCTTTGGAATTTCAGTTTTAACACTTAATCTTCTTCGTATTTGTCTAGAATTTGTTCTATGAGTATCTATAACACGAGTTTGAAGCCAAGCCTCAAAGGAACCATTTGTTTTATTAAGCATTATAATAGGTAGAAGATAATCATTTAAAGATTCAACAAACTCTGTGTTTTTAATAATAGCTACTTTATCATCCTTATGCATTAAGTATCCATTAAAGTCATAGGTTTCATGCTTAGAATATTTGTTAAGGATATTATATAAATCCATGAATATAATCCTCCTAAAATAAATTTATAAAATTATTATAAATAAAATAAGAAGCTATTTGAATATTAATTTTTATGTTAATGATATATAAATGTGACTTTCGCAGTTTTCTAAAGTACCACCTGGTTGATATTCTTCAAAGTCACAACTATATTTTCTAGGTAAATCCATATTCCAAAGTTTTCCCCAGAATTCAGCTACATCTTTTTTACTATCTCCTTTAACAATAAATTTTGCATATTTACCAGCTGGAATAATTCTATTTTCAAAGTTAGGATTTTCCTTGCTTACCTCAGTACAAACTACAACATCATAGTCATTATTAAAGTCTCCTTCATAATTTGTGTATAATCCAATAGATTTATCATTAACTTTATTTTCAATAGATGCATATATTCCTTCACCAAAGAATTTTCCCCATAATGCTCCTATTTTAGCACTCATGTCTTTATCTTTGTTGCTTGTTCTTACAGAGATTCCTGTAATAATTTTTTCTTCAAGATTTACAATTTCATAATTCATAAAAATCACTCCTTAAATTTAGTGATAGTGTAAAAATTACATACACCATCAAATTAGTCTTTAGACTTTATATAAGAAGTATAGTATAGCTAATATGACATAAGTATGTCATATTAAGAATAAATTTTTATCAATTTATTTAATCTTTCTTTTACTTCATTTTTAATATTTTCAGGTTCAATAACTTCTAATTTATCACCATAAGAAAGAATATAGCTATAAATCCATTGATTATAAGGAAAAGTAGAGTCAATTATAAAGTTTCCATTTGAAAGAACTTTAATATTTTCTTCTGAAAATTCATCATAAACCCTATAAGCCATAGAAGAATGAATTTTTAATTTTATATTTATCATTTTAAGTGTATTATCATTAGATGAAATGGAAAATTTATATTCTTTTCTTTCAAAAGTTTCTTTAAGTGTAATAATATTTTTCATTCTACTTATTTTAAATATTCTAAAATCATTTTTTAATCTGCAAAAAGCAGAAAGATACCATGCTTGTCCTTTAAATATAAGCTTTATTGGTTCAGCAATTCTATTAGATTTTTTACCATGAGAGTTAAAATAATCAAACTGTATAATATTACAATTAAAAATTGATGATTTTAAAATTTGGAATTTATCATATTGAGTTTTATCATTTCCCCAGCTTGAAAAATCTACATCAATCCATTCAATATTTTCTCTATGAAAAAGATTTGTTAATCTTTTCAATGTATAATCAGCATTTGGATAATTTATAGACTTTAATCCATGAAGGCTTGCTAAAATATTGTTCTGTTCCTCTTCTGATAACAAAGCTTTATTAAGAATGAAATCTTCAACTAAAGATATTCCTCCTCCTTTTCCTTTGGTAGTATATATAGGAATCCCAGCTTCACAAAGAGTATCAATGTCTCTATAAATTGTTCTTTGAGAAACT
>CACZYK010000019.1:6070-52070 GCA_902785295.1 uncultured Clostridium sp. | reverse complement strand
GCTAAACATGGGAAAATTTATAATTTCTGTAGATTTAAGTAATATAAAACAATTTAGAATACCAGTAGATGGTTCAACTGTAGATAGTAATACTAATGGGGTATATAACTTAAAGTGGAATGTTGAAGAAAATACTAATGCTTTTCATAATTTTATATATGATTAAAATTAATTACTTAAAAAAAGTTTAATATAGTGACAATATGAGTAAAAATTGTTAATATATAAATAAGTTAATTAAAAAATATTTTATATAAATACTAAATAATATCAAAAAATATTTATTTTGGGGAGGATTTTTATGCAAATGAAAAAAGAAGATGAATATGAATTTCAAAGTAGTGGGGGGAAAGTTTATTTGTTTTTAAAAAGGTGTTTAGACATTGTTGCATCTATCATAGGTCTTATATGCCTTAGTCCAATTATTATTTTAGTTGCAATAGCTATTAAGCTTGAATCTGAAGGACCAGTTTTGTTTTCACAAGATAGAGTTGGAAAATATGGAAAAATATTTAAAATATATAAAATGCGTTCAATGGTTCAAAATGCAGAAGAGTTAAAAGAAAAGCTTTTAGAACAAAATGAAATGTCAGGTCCTATGTTTAAAATGAAAGATGACCCTAGAATAACAAAAGTAGGAAAATTCATAAGAAAAACTTCAATAGATGAGCTTCCTCAACTTATTAATGTAATAAAAGGTAACATGAGTCTTGTAGGTCCTAGACCTAGTTTACCTAAAGAAGTAGAAAAATTTGAGCCTTGGATGTATGAAAGACTTGCTGTAAAACCAGGTTTGACTTGTTATTGGCAAGTTATGGGTAGAAACAACATAGATTTTGAAGAGTGGATGAAGCTTGATATAAAATATGTAAGAGAAAGAAATTTATTTTTAGATATAAAGCTTATTTTTAAAACATTCTTTGTTTTATTTGGTGACAAAAATGCACATTAATATAATTAAAAAATAGTTTCATTTTACATGAAGTTATGTTAAAATAAAAAGCAGTGTTGATATATAAGTACATAAATATTAACAAATTGTGTAAAATGAGTTAATGTAAAAATTTAAATAATTTATATTGCAGGAGGGTTAATTTTGGAAGAACAAACAATAAGTATTAAACAAATAGGGAATATTTTAAAACAAAGATTAAATTTGATTATAGTTGTTACTTTAATAGCAACCATAACATCAATAATTTTAACATATTTTGTGATTGACCCTACATATACTACAACGGCAGAAGTTTTAGTTGGTAAAAAGAATGCTAGTGAAAGTGGAACAGAATATAGTAATAATGATGTTCAAATGTATCAAAAGCTTATGGGAACATATTCAAAAGTTGTTAAAAGTAAAGATGTTATAAAAAGAACTATAGAAAGAGGAAATTTAGATTTAAGTTATGAAAAGATTTTATCATCATTATCAGTTACAACAAATGATGATAATCAAATATTAACTTTATCATATACATCTAAAGACTCAAAAGAAGGGGTAGAAGTTTTAACTCCATTAATTGAGGAATTTGATGAAACTTCAAAAGAGATAATAAGTAGTGGAGAAATGTTTGTTTTAACATCTCCAGAAATGCCATCAGAACCAACATCTCCTAATAAAAAGATGAATATTATGATAGGAATTGTTTTAGGAACTATATTAGGTATAATTATAGCTTTCTTTTTAGAATTTATAGATGATACTATTAAAGGAAAAGAAGATATAGAATCATTATTACATGTTTCTATTATTGGAAGTGTACCTATCTATAGTGGTAAATGGGATTCATTAGATAATAATTCATCAGAAGGTAATAAAAGGCAAAGTCATAAATAATAAATATTAAAAGATATTAAAAAAAATCCTAAAAATTATATTTATAAAAGTATTGAGGAGGAATTTTACTAAATGAGTAAAGTAGCATTAATAACAGGAATAACAGGTCAAGATGGTTCTTATTTAACAGAACTACTATTAGAAAAAGGGTATGAAGTACACGGAATTATAAGAAGACATAGTACAATAAGCACAACAAGAATAGACCCTTTATTTGAAAATCCTGAAATAGGAAATAAAAAATTATTTTTACATTATGGAGATTTAACAGATTCAAGTAATTTAAATAGATTATTAGAAAAAATAAAACCAGATGAAATATATAACTTAGCAGCACAAAGTCATGTTGCAGTAAGCTTTGAAGTTCCAGAATATACAGCAGAAGCAACAGGAGTTGGAACTTTAAGACTTTTAGATGCTATAAAAGAGAATGGACTTAAATGTAAATTTTATCAAGCATCAACTTCAGAATTATTTGGAGGACTTCCAGGTACAGCACCACAATCAGAAAAAACTCCTTTCTATCCAAAGAGTCCATATGGAGTAGCTAAATTATATTCTTATTGGATAACTGTAAATTATAGAGAATCTTATGATTTATTTGCTTGTAATGGAATATTATTTAACCATGAATCTCCAAGAAGAGGAGAAACATTTGTTACAAGAAAAATAACAAGAGCAGTAGCTTCTATAATGGCAGGAAAGCAAGAAAAATTATCTCTTGGAAATATGGATGCAAAAAGAGACTGGGGCTTTGCAGGAGATTATGTAGAAGGAATGTGGAGAATTCTTCAACAAGAAAAGCCAGGAGACTATGTATTAGCTACAAATGAAACTCATACAGTAAGAGAATTTGTAGAACTTGCATTTAAAGAAGTTGGAGTAGACATAGAGTGGCAAGGTACTGGAGTAGATGAAAAAGGAATAGATAAAGCTACAGGAAAGGTTTTAGTTGATGTTAATCCAAAATACTTTAGACCAGCAGAAGTTGAACTTTTATGGGGAGATTCTACAAAAGCTGAGAAAGAACTAGGTTGGAAGAGAAAAGTAAGCTTTAAGGGCTTAGTTTCTATGATGGTTGATAGTGATATGAAAGAAATTGCAGGAATTGGTTCAGAAGAATTTAGAGCATCAAAAGAAGCTGCTGTAAGTGCTGAATAATATGAAAAATATAGAGTTTTTAATAACAGACCATGGTTTTGGTCATGCTTCTAGGAATATACCTTTAATTAGATATATTCTTAAAAGCAATAACAACATAAAAATAATTATAAAAACAGGAAAAGCTCAAGGAGAGTTTATTTCTTCTAATTTAGAAGAATTCAAAGATAGAATAGAATACTATTTTTCACCTATGGATGTAGGACTAGTTCTTAAGGAAGGTTCTTTAGATGTTGATAAAGAAGCTTTAGATAAAAAAGTTAGAGAATATATAAAATCATGGGACAAAAAAATAGAAGAGGAAAGAAGTTTTTTAAAAGAAAATAATATAAATCTTGTTGTATCTGATATAGTTCCATGGGTTTTTAAAGCAGCTAGTTTAGAAAATGTAAAAACTGTGTTAATTTCAAACTTTACATGGGTTGACATGTATAAAGAATTTCTTGATGATGATATAGTAAAAGAGTATAAAGACTGTTATAAAAAGGCAACAAAAGTTCTTTTATATGACTTATATATGGAAGATATGAAAGAGTATCTTTCAAACTATGAAGAAGTGGGACTATGTTGTAGAGATTTTAACTTAGAAACTATAGAAAAAATAAAAAAATTAAATGATAAAAAGAAAGTTTTTATAAGTGTTGGAAGAAGTGTAAATTTAGAAGAAACAATAGATGTAAGTAGTTTAGATTATTATTTTATTGCAACTAAAGGCGTAAATTTAAAAGGAAATAATGTAAAGTACTTAGATATAGAAACAAAAAACACTCATGAATATCTTCTAGCTTGTGATTATGTAATAACAAAGGCTGGCTGGGGAACACTTTCAGAAGCTTTAATTGGTAAAAAGAGTATAGGGGTGCTTTCAAGAGATGGAGTTCCAGAAGATGGAAATTCTATAAATATACTTAAAAAAAGAAAGCAAGCTTTAGAAATTTCCTTAGAAAATTTTGATTTAAAGGATATATTAAAGAAGTTAGAAGAATTTACCCCTTGCTATGAAAAATATGATTATAATAATGAGTATAAGATTATTTCACAAAAGATAGTAGATTACATTTAAGGAGGATAAACATGGAAAAGGATTCAAAAATTTATGTAGCAGGACATAGGGGATTGGTTGGTTCTGCTATAGTAAGAGGACTTAAGGCTAAAGGGTATACAAATATTATAGGAAGAACTCATGCGGAGTTAGATTTAATGGATAATGTAGCAGTTGAAGAATTTTTTAAAACTGAAAAACCTGAATATGTATTTTTAGCTGCAGCAAAGGTTGGAGGAATATATGCAAATTCAACATACCCAGCAGATTTTATATTCCAAAACCTTCAAATACAACAAAATGTTATAGGAAATGCTTTTAAATATAATGTTAAAAAATTAATGTTTTTAGGAAGCTCATGTATTTATCCTAAAATGTGTCCTCAACCAATTAAAGAAGAATATCTTCTTTCTGGATACTTAGAAGAAACAAATGAAGGTTATGCATTAGCTAAAATTTCAGGTCTTAAAATGTGTCAATTCTTTAACAAGCAATATGGGACAAACTATATAAGTGTAATGCCAACAAACCTTTATGGACCATATGATAACTTCTCAGGAATAAATTCTCATGTTATGCCAGCATTAATTAGAAGATTCCATGAAGCAAAAGTAAATAATGCACCAGAAGTTGTAGTTTGGGGAAGTGGAACACCACTTAGAGAATTCTTATATTCAGAAGATATGGCGGATGCTTGCATTTATTTAATGGAAACTTATGAAGGAAATGATTTCTTTAACATAGGAACAGGAAAAGAAATAACAATAAAAGGCTTAGCAGAACTTATAAAAGAAGTAGTTGGATATGAAGGAAAAATAGTTTGGGATTCAACTAAACCAGACGGAACACCAAGAAAGCTTTTAGATGTATCAAGACTTGAAAAAGCAGGTTGGAAATACAAAATGGAACTAAAAGATGGAGTAAAAGAAGCATATAAGTGGTTCCTTGAGAACTGTGCAGAGTAAGCAAGTTGGATTAATTTAGCAAAAGTGCTTTTCATATCTTTGCTTCGCTGCTCCGTCGCCCTGCGGGCTCCAAGTCCGCTGCTACGCAAAATATGAAAATCACTTTTATAAATGAATTAAACTGATAACTTATATATAAGAGAAACATTTAGAAGAAAAAGGGGGAACGCTTATGGGTGATAGTAAAAAAAGTAATATGCTTGTGTATGCTCATTATTATCATCCTGATGTGGCTTCTACTGGGCAGATATTGAAGGAATTGTGTGAAGGGCTTAAGGATAGGTTCAATATTACTGTTATATGTGTAGTGCCTAGTTATACAGGGGTTATAGAGGATAAGTATAAAGAAAAAAAATATTATAATGAAGACATAAATGGAATAAAGGTTATAAGGGTAAGGGTTCCAGAGTTTCAAAAGGAAAATAAGTTAAGTAGAATATTTAATTTACTTTCATATTTCTTTAGAGCTATATGGGCAACTTTTAAATGTGGAAATCAGGATTACATATTTTCAATATCTCAACCACCTATTTTGGGTGGACTTTTGGGAGTAATAGGAAAGTGCATAAAACATGGAAAGTTCATTTACAATATACAAGATTTTAATCCAGAACAAACTATTGCAGTAGGATATACTAAAAAAGCATTTTTAATAAAACCTGCAATGTGGTTAGATAAATTCTCTTGTAGAAGAGCAGATAAGGTAATAGTTGTAGGTAGAGATATGCAAGAAACTTTAAAAAATAGATTTAAAGGTAAAAAAGTTCCTTGTAATACCTTTATAAATAACTGGATAAATGAAAAAGAAATTTATCCACTTCCAGAGAATAATGAAAAGGTAATGGCATTTAAAAAACAGTATGGATTAGATGGAAAAACTGTAATAATGTATTCTGGAAATATTGGGCTTTATTATGATTTAGAAAATCTTATTAAGGTAATAGGAAGATTTAAAGATAGAGAAGATGTAGTTTTTGCATTTATAGGTGAAGGTACTGTAAAGAAAAAATTGGTAGATTATGTGGAGAAAAATAATTTAAATAATGTTAAGTTTATTCCTTATCAACCAAAAGAAGATTTAATATATTCTTTAAATGCAGGGGATATACATTGGGTTGTTAATGCAAAAGGAATAAAAGGAGTGTCTGTTCCAAGTAAGCTTTATGGAGTAATGGCAGCAGGAAAAACAGTTTTGGGAGTTTTAGAAGAAGGTTCTGAAGCAAGACTTATCATAGAAGATTGTAAGTGTGGTGTGTGTATAGAACCTGGAAATTATGAAAAAATTTATGAAAAGCTTAAGGAAGTTTTAGATAATATAAAAGAGTATAAAAAGATTGGAAAAAGTGGAAAGGATTATGTTGATAACTTTATAAGGAAAGATGTAGCTATAGAAAAATATTGTGAAGAAATATTGAAAATTGATGATGTAAAATTTATAAAAAAAGCTACACAAGGAGAAGAAGATGTTCAAAAGTAATTATTTTAAGTTATTTATGAAAGTAAATAAGGTTAAATATGGAATAAATCTTAATCTTTATGGAATTCCAATGATTTTTAGAAAAGGAAAGTCTACTTTAAAGATAGGAGATGGATGTACTATAAAGAGTAGTTTTCTTTCAAATTTAGTAGGACTTAATCATAGAACAATTATTGTTACAAGAACAGATGAAGCAAAAATAGAAATTGGAAATAATGTTGGAATATCTGGTGCTACTATTTATGCTAGAAAAGGAATAAGTATTGGAGATAATACTCTTATAGGAGGAAATGTTAAAATAATAGATAATGACTTTCATCCAATAGAAATAGAAGCAAGAAATAAAGATATTAAAGAAAAAATAGGAACTAGAGAAGTAAAGATAGGAAAGAATTGCTTTATTGGTTGTAATGCACTAATACTTAAAGGAACAGAAATTGGTGATGGTAGTGTAGTTGGAGCAGGAAGTGTTGTTAGTGGAAAATTTCCTGAAAATGTAGTTATTGCTGGAAATCCTGGTAAAGTGGTTAAAAACTTATAATATATAAGGTGGGATAAAGAATGAAAATTGCATTTATTGCAGTTAATTATAACAATTCATATATAACAATTAATTATGTAAATAGTATTCTTCAAATGAAAAATATAGATTCATATGATTTTAATATAGTAATTGTTGACAATGATTCTAATTTAGATGATTACAATTATTTGAAAAATGGACTAGAAGGCTTGAAAAATGTAAAGTTAATAAAATCAGAGAAAAATTTAGGATATTTTGGTGGATTAAATTTAGGAATAAAACAAATAGAATATGATAAATATGATTATGTTTTAGTTGGAAATAATGATATTATATTTGAGTATGATTTTTGTAATAAATTAGCAAATAAAAAATATAAAGATGATGAATTTGTTGTGGTACCAGACTTAAAGACTTTAGATGGAGTTCATCAAAATCCTCAATTTATTAATAGACCAAGCAAGTTAAGAAAATTATGTTATTCAATTTATTATACAGCATATCCTTTTGCAGTTATTATTGATTTTGTATATAATATAAAGAGAAAATTTGACAAAGAAAAGAAAAAAGTAAAACTTGAAGAAAGTTGTAGAATATTTTGGTGTACAGGAGCATGTATGTTATTGAGACCAAATTTTTTTAAAAAATGTGGTTTGTTAGATGACACTTTTTTTCTTTGGGGTGAAGAAGCGGCTTTAACACATCAAATAGAACAAGCTAATGGAGCATTGCTTTATGATCCAGATTTATTTGTTCTTCATTTTGAAAATGCATCTGTAAGAAAAATAGCCTCTAAAAATAAATATAAAATATTCAAAAAATCATATAATGTTTACAAGCATTATATTTAGGAGGATAATAAAAAGATGATATTTTTAGCAAATGTAGAGTATTCAGAAATAGAAGGAATTTCAAAAAAAATACAATCTCAAGCTAAAGCCATAAGTGAATTAAAAAAAGAATGTAAATTAATTTGTAAAAAAGGAAATTCTGCATTCATAATTCAATACAAAAATGGTTCTCAAATTAGCACTAAAAATAGTGAAAATACTATTTTAGATGAAGCTATAAATATACTAAATAATGCAAAAGATATAGAAGGAATATATGTTAGACATATGATTCCTTCTATAAAACTTGTGAAAATTTTAAAATTAGCAAGAAAGAAAAATAAAAAAGTATATTATGAAATTCCTACCTATCCATATTATGGAGAACAAATTAAAGCTTCAAAGAATAAAATTAAGACAATAGGCAGATTGACAATTGATACAATATTTTGGCCTTTCTTATATAAATATATAAATAAGTTAGTTATAGTAAAAAGCTCATCTAAAGTAAAGCTTTATTCTAAGATGATAAATATAACTAATGGTATAGATTCAAGTAAGATTGAAAGTAAGGATTATGATAAAAGTATCTTTGATAAAATATTTAAATTAGTTGGTGTAGGAACAATATATAAATATCATGGATATGATAGAGTGATTAATGCTATAAAAAAATGTAATGGAATGATTGATGGAAAAAAAGTAGAATTTCATATAATTGGTGCAAGTAGAGAGATGGATAATTTAAAAGAAATGACCCAAAAATTATCATTACAAGAAAATGTTATTTTTCATGGAAAAATGAAATTTGATGAGTTAAATAATATTTGTAACCAAATGGATTTAGGAGTTGGATGTATTGCTTTATTTAGAAGGGATGCAGATATAGATACAACACTTAAAGTTATAGAATATTTATCAAGGGGTCTTCCAGTATTAACAAGTGGTACTTTACCTGAAATAAAGGGTGTACAATTTGCTGGTATTAAGGTTTCAAATGATGAAAAAGAGTTAGATATGGAAGAAATATATAATGAATTTAAGAATTTTGATAATAATGAATTAAGAAATTTATCTAGTATTGCAAAGAAAAGTTTTGATTGGAAAAATATTTTTGAATATATTTTTAGCAAATAAATTAATTAAGCTATATTTTAAAATTTTAGGAGAAAGAACTAATGAATTTAGAGTTATTTTTATTTGCATTTACAATGATATTTTCATTCAATATACATGGAACTGATTTGAAGATATTAATATATGCTTTTTGGATTATTAAAATTGGTATAAAAAAAATTAACAATGTAAATAGAAAAATAAAAATCAATTTGTATGAATTTAAATTGATTGTTTTAATTATGATAATAATTTTTTATGTTATGTTTATTACATTAATAAATCAGCATAATGAAATAAGTGTGTCATTGAGATATTTTAGGGCAATATTATCATTTATTGTTATAATATTATTTTTTCAAGATAAAAAGTATGAACCTAAAGTAGTAATCAACACAATTGAAATGATTTTATTAATACATTCTATTAGTATAATAATAGGAGTTATTTTCCCTAATTTTAAGGATTATATAGTTTTCATTAGCAATTATGAAAAGAAATTTCTAGAAGCACGTTCAACTGGATTAGTATCTGGGTATGATTTTGCAGGATTATTATGCAATTTAGGATTAATATTAAATTTTTTAGTAAATATAATAAACAAAAAAAAGATAATTACTATAAAAACAATTATATTTATAATGGCTGCTGCATTTACATCAAGATATAGTATGGTTGTTACAATATTAATTTTAGTTACAGTATTTATTTATGAAATCTTTAAACTTAATATAAGAGAGATTATAAGAATTGGAAAATATGTAATACCATTATGTTTATTAATATTTTTATTTTTAATATTAACTACTGAGTTAAATGTAGATTTGAGAAGAACTTTATTTGACCAAATTCCTATAATGAAAAAAGTATATAATGAAATAATTTATTCATATGCAGATTATTCAGGAAGAAGTACAGTAACAAATCATTATTATATTGACCCAAATATTAATTTGATTTTTGGTGAAGGGTATATTCCTAAAAATGTAGATCCTGGATATATAAGAAATTTATATTTTATGGGAATAATAGGAATATTATTACAAGGATTATTTTACTTTATTATATTTTTATATGCAAATAAAATGAGAAAAATTAATTCAAATAAAGAAATAAAAATAATTGCATTATTCATTATGTTTATGATAATTGCTTTATTTGTTATGGAATTTAAATTAACTTTTATATTTTCAAGTATAACATTTGAACTTATGATTATATTATTAGTATATTTATTGAGTTATAAAGAGTCTATACCAAACATATAAGGAGAAAATCAAAATATGAATAGAGATAGTATTAAAATATGTACAATAACCCATCATACAGTATTAAACTATGGAGCGGTATTACAAGCATATGCATTACAGAAAGCAATAAAAAAGTTAGGATATGATAGTGAAGTTTTAGATTATGATAGTGAAAGAGTGAAAAGAGTATATATAACTTCTTTAAAACAAGTAAAAACTTTAAAGCACTTTGTAAAATATGTATTTTTCCCATATGATAAAAAAAGAAAGAGAAAGATTCAAAAGTTTGTAGAAAAGAATATCATAGTAAGTAAGAGAAAGTATAAAAAAGAAGAATTAGTTGATTCAAATGAAATATATGATTTATTTATAACAGGTAGTGACCAAGTATGGAATTTAAGACTTCATGAAGGAGATACTTCATATATGTTAGACTTTGTAACAGATATGAATAAAAAAGGTTCTTATGCTGCAAGTTTTGGATATAATGAAGTACCTGAAGAATATAAAGAAGTTACTAAAAAATATATTTTTAGTTTCAAATATCTTAATATAAGAGAAAAACAAGGTGTAGATATAGTTAATAATTTAGTTACCAGAGAAGGAAATGTTGTTCTTGATCCTACTTTTTTATTGGAAAAAGAAGATTATAAAGATATTGAAATACCTATAAAAGAAACTAGACCTTATGTTTTACTTTACAATTTAACCAAAAGTAAGACTATAATAGAATTTGCTCAAAAGTTGGCAAAAGAAAATGATTGTAAACTTATAATAATAAATACAGAATTAAAAAACGTTTCTAACGGAAAAAATGTAAGAGATGCATCTCCAGAAGAGTTTATTTCATATATAAAAAATGCAAAATTTGTAGTTACATCATCTTTTCATGGTATAGCTTTTTCAATAATATTTAATAAACAATTTTATTATGAATTAAATAGAAATAAAATAAATAATAATTCTAGGTTGGAAAATATTTCTTCTACGCTTGGATTAGAATCAAGAGAAATTGCAAAAGTAAACAATTTTAAAAATTTAGAATTAATTAATTATAAAGAAGTTAATTCTAAATTGGAAAATTTGAGAAATAATTCAAATAAGATTTTAAAGGATATGATTGAAGATTGTAAAAAGGTGAAATGAAAATGAATATTAAAGAAAAGATTCAAGCATTAACTAAAAATGATTATATATTTACATTAATAAATAAGGTTTCAACAATAATTTTAGGATTATTTACTAGTGCATTTATAAATAGATATGCAGGTCCAGCTCTTAAAGGAGAATATACTGTATTGTTAAATTATGTAAATATAGTAGCTGTAATTGCTAATTTGGGAATTTATCAAGCTTATCCATATTATAAAAGAAAAAAAATACCAAATGTCTTAGAGAAATTTGTAAATGTATTTTATTATCAGTTTTTTATTTATTTGTTGATATTTATTATTGCATTATTTGTAACAAAAAACTCTTTAATAATTACTATATTATTTATTTTACCTTTTTCTGTATTAACAAACCAATTGAATTTTATTATGATGGTAGAATATATTTATTATAGAAATAAAGTAAATATAATATTAGCAATAATAAAACTTGCATTATCACTTTTCTTATTTTTTGTATGTTCAAGAAATTTAATATTTTTAGTTATAAACTTATTTTTATATGATTTTATTCTTCTAATATTTTATTTAGTAAAGTTAAAAATAAAAATTAGTATTAAGTATTTTGATAAAAGTTTTATAGTATCAATAGTAAAATTTGGAATAATTCCTATGATAACTTCTTTATTAATAAATTTGAATTATAAATTAGATGTATTAATGTTGGACAAGTATGTTGATAACACTTTTGTTGGTTATTATGCAGTTGGTGTAGCATTAGCAGAACTTGCTTGGCTTATTCCAGATACATTTAAAGATGTCCTATTTGCAAAAACATCTAATTCTGATTCAATTGACCAAATAGTTAAGTGTTTAAAGATTTCATTTTATGCAATTTTAATTGTTATTATAGGAGTAATTTCTTTTGGAAGAATATTTATTGTGGTTATGTATGGTAAAGAATTTATAAAATCTTATGGAGTCACTGTAGTACTGTTTTTAGGAGTTCCTGCAATGGCATGGTTTAAGATAATATCAACTTTATATTTAGCACAAGGTAAAAGATATTTTTATCTAATATCATTATTAGTAAGTGTCGTATTAAATTTCATAGCAAATATTATAATGATACCAAAGTTGTCTATTTATGGAGCTGCATTAGCATCAATAGTTTCTTATACAATATGTGGAGGAATGTTCTTATTAGATTTTATTAGAATATATAAGATAAAAATAAAAGATATATTTTTAATAAGTAAGAATGATATAAAAGTTTTAAAAAATATTGTTAAAGGCAAAAAGTAAGTAAATTGAGGTGTGAAATGATTTTAAAAGAAAATGAAGAATTAAAACAATATACAACTTTTAAAATGGGAGGAATAGCAAAAAAATTCTATATTCCAGAATCAGAAGAAGAATTACTTTCTTTAATTAAGACTTTAGATAACTATAAAATATTAGGTGGAGGTTCTAATTTATTAATAAATAATGATGGTGTATTTGAAAATGTAGTTTACATGAAGGATTTTAATAAAAAAATCTTTAATAAGGGAAATGGAGCATATTATTTTGGAGCTTCTGTAAGACTTCAAAAAATCATTAATAAAATAAATGAAGATGGATATGGGGGAATTGAATATTTATATTCTGTACCAGGAATGCTTGGTGGAGCAATTTATATGAATGCTGGAAGAGGAAAACAATTTAATATGCAACTAACAGATTATTTGATAGATGTTGATGTTTTGATAGATGGGGAAGTTAAAAAGCTTACTAAAGATGAATGTAAATTTAGCTATAGAAAATCAATTTTTCAAGATAATAATTACATTATATTAGGAGCAAATTTTAAATTTAAAGAAGTTGATATTAATGAATCAAAAAGATTAAAAAAAGAAAGAATTGAGTTATGTAAAAAGGTTCAGGATAATAGTGCATTTAATTTTGGCTCAGTATTTTGTGTTTGTAATTATACAATTATGAAAATAATATCAAAATTAAGTTTAAATAATAAAAAAGGAGTATATTTCTCAAATAAAACTAATAATTGGTTATGCAATGATGGAAATGGTGATTTTAAACAAGCTATTAAATTAATTAATAGAGTAAAAAAAATACATAAACTTTTTAATAAGAAAATTGAATTAGAAGTTAGAATATGGGAATAATCAAATAAAAAGGAGGGAGATATATTGAAAAATAAGAATATAGTAGGGATAGTATTATTAGTGTTAATTTTAGTTATTGCATTAGTTATAGGTCAATATAAAGACAGTAATAATATCAAAAATACCAAGAAGACAGCAGAAGAATATAATCAAATTCTAGATGAAGAGAAAAAGGTTAAAGAGGAAAATGATAAAAGAATAAAAGATTCTTTACCAAGAGTATTATGTTGGGGAGATAGTCTTACAGCAGGAGTTGGGGGTAATGGTGTAAATTATCCTGATGTTCTTTCAAATTTAAGTGGTCTTTCTGTAATGAATTATGGTGTTGGTGGAGAAACTACAAATTTAATATCAATGAGACAAGGCTCCACTCCTTTTTATACAAATTCATTTGTTATACCTAGTAAGAAAGAAAGTGTTAAAATATCAATTATAGATTCAAATGGGAATGATATAAAGTTTAAGAAAAATCTTGGAATTAATCCTGTAACAATAAATGGTGTTCAAGGTAATATTCAAATTAACAAAGATTCAAATGAATATTATTTTACTAGAATTACAGAAGGTGATGAAACAATAGTAAATGATAATACTCAAATAATGACAAATTCAATGCAAGATAAAAAAGAAAATGATATTTTAATTATTTTTACTGGAACAAATGATAAACCAGATACAACTACAATACAAGATGTAATAAACATTCAAAAAAATATGATTAATAATGCTAATACAGATAGATATATTATTATTGGTTTAACTTCAAAAAACTACATGCCACAAGTAGCAGAAGTAAATCAAATTTTAGCACAAGAATATGGAGAGCATTTTATTGATATTAGAACATACATACTCGAACATGGTTTAGAGGATGCAGAAATAAAAGCTACAGAACAAGATTCATCAGATATACAAAATGGAGAAATTCCTTCGTCTTTAAGAAGTGATGAAGTACATGGTACTTCTAAATTTTATACTATTATTGGAAAACAAGTATTTAATAAAATATTAGAATTAGGTTATTTAAATGACGAACAAAAAGAATATTTAGGTATTAAGTAGGGATTGGTTAATCCAATCTCTTTTATTTTACTATGAATAGTAAAGATGGTATAATATTTTTATGTGAGTGAAATTAAAAAAATAAAAACGATTACAGAGGCGGAGGGAAAATGGATAAATTAAAAAGAATTATAAATTACTTACTTTTATTTGTAATAATAAGTAGCTTTATACCAATAAATATAAAAGCTACAGAAAATAATAAAAATATTATATCATCTACTAAAATAACAGTTGAAGAGGCTAAAGCATGGGCTACTAAAAAAGGTGCTACTAATACTTTTATAAATTTAGCAAGTTTATATTGGAATAATTATAAAGACCATGGAAACATTAATCCTGCTATAGCATATGTACAAGCTGCTTTAGAAACTGGATATGGTAAATTTAATGGTGTTATAGATGAAAGTTATAAAAATCCTTGTGGAATGAAAGTGAGTAATGGTGGAGGAAACACAGATCCAAATGCACATCAAAAATTTGCATCTTGGAAAGAGGGTGTACAAGCTCATTTAGATCATTTGGCTTTGTATGCAGGAGCATCTGGATATCCTAAAAAAGAAACAACAGATCCAAGACATTTTTCATATATATTTGGAAAAGCAAAAACTGTACAAGAACTAAGTTCTGCTTGGGCAAGTAATTCAAGTTATGGAAATAATATAATGAAGCTATATAATGAACTGAATGATTTTTCTAACAATATCAAGATAATTCAAAATATAGACTCTAAAGGAAATTTATCTATTTTAAATAATAAAATTAATATAAAAGGATGGGCTATAAGTCAATCTAATATTTCTAACATATCAGTTTATATAGATGATAAATATGTTGGAGAGGCTAAAAAAGGAATAATTAGAGAAGATGTATATAAAGTTTATCCAAATTATAAAAATTCTAAAAAAAGTGGATATTCAATAGATATAGACGTTTCTAATATTAAAGATGGAAATCATAAGGTTAAAGTTATTTATAAAGGTTCTTATGGATATTCTTTAACTAGTTATTCTAATATTAGTTTTAATAAACCTAATAATTCAATTCAGATGCCTTCAAAAGGAGTGATAGATTATCCTTCCGAAAACGAATTAATAAAGGATAAATCATTAAAAATTAAAGGTTGGGCATTAAATGCTTCAGGAATAAAAGAAGTTAAAATTTATATTGATGGAACTTATATTTGTAATGCAACAACAGGACTAGTAAGGAATGATGTTGCTACTAAATATCCTAATTATCCAAATGCAGATAAAAGTGGATATTATGCAGAAATAAATTTATCAAACATTTCTTATGGAAAGAAAAAGATTACTATAAAAGAAATAGGATTAGATGGAACAATTAGATATAATGAAAGAAATTTCGAATATATAAAAAATAAATTAATAGTAGTAGATGCAGGGCATGGAGGCACAGATTCTGGAGCAATTTCTAGTATATCAGGAGTTAATTATGTAGAAAAAAATATTAATTTGAAAATAGCATTAAAATTAAGTGAAGATTTAAAGAGTAGAGGATATGATGTGAAACTTATAAGAGGATGGGATAGTACAGTTACTTTAGCAAGAAGGTCGGAAGTAGCAAATAATTTAAAAGCAGATTTATTTATAAGTATTCATCAAAATTCTGTAACTTCACCATTAGATAATGGAACAGAAGTATATTATACAACAAGTATGCCAGAGAGTGGTTTCCCTGCACAACAAAAAGATAAACTTTCAAAATCAAAAGAATTAGCAAGTCTTGCTTGTAGTAATATAGTTACTGCTTTAGGAACAACTAATAGAGGGGTTAAGATTGGAAATCTTAGGGTATTAAAAAATAGTTCTATGCCTGCTATATTAATTGAATGTGGATTTATTACTAACAAAGAAGATGCATTGAAGATATCAAAGGAAGTATATCAAAATAAAATAGTAAAGGCAATTGGTGATGCTGTAGATTCTAAAAAATATTCAGAAGCTAATTTGAAAATACAAAGTTTTACTGCAAATAAAGCATCTCCTCAAAAAATAGGAGAAGAAATAACTTTAAAAGCAACTGCAACTGGAGAAGGAAATCTTCAATATAAATTTACAGTAAGTGATTCAAAAGGAAATAATACAAATTTAATAAAAGATTTTTCTAGTGAAAACACAGTTTTATGGAAAGCAAATTATAAAGGAAATAAGATTTTAACTGTATATGTAAAAGATTCTTTTGGAGTAATCTCTAAGAAAACAATGCCTTATATTATAGAAGAAAAGCCTCTAGTAATAAATAATTTTATTGCAGATAAATTATCACCTCAAAAAGTTGGAAGTAAAATTACATTAACTTTATTGGCAAGTGGTGGAACAGGAAACCTTCAATATAAATTTTTAGTTAGAGATTCAAATGGAAAAGAAACTGTTATAAAAAATTATTCAACATCTAATAAAGTAGTATGGAATGCTAATTCTAGTGGAAAAAAAGTATTAATTGCAATGGTAAAAAGTGATACTGGAAATGAGGTTAAGGTTTCAACAAGCTATATTATAAATAATTAATTAAATATTTAAGAGCTAAGAAGATAAGTATAATAAACTTATTTTTAGCTCTTATTAATTTTTTAAAAAAAATATTGACAATAAAAGTAAATAAAGTTAAAATTAAGAAAAAGATAACTAAGGAGGGATGATTTTGAAAATAAAAGATGGATTTATAGTACGAGAAATATTAGATTCTTATATGGCAGTTCCAGTAGGAGAAAGAACAAGAGAGGTACATGGAGTTATAGCTTTAAATGAAACAGGAGCTTTTTTATGGAAGATGTTAGAAGAGGATACTTCAGAGGACAAGCTTATAGCTTCAATGGTAAAGGAATATGAAATTACAGAAAAAACAGCCAAAGATGATATAAAAGAATACCTTAGCTTTTTAAGAGAAAAGGGGTGGCTTTATGATTGATAACTTGGAAGGTATAGAAAAATGGGAAGATTATAGAGAGGCTCTTCAAAAAAAAGCTAAAGAAAATATTATTCCAGATTCAGGAACCTTTGAGCTTACACCATTATGTAATTTTAATTGTAAGATGTGTTATGTTCATTTAAAGCCTGAAGAAATGAAGCTTCAAGGAAATCTTAGGACAAAAGAAGAGTGGATTAACTTAGCAAGGGAAGTTAAGAAAGCAGGAACATTATTTATATTGTTAACAGGGGGAGAGGTTCTTACAAGACCAGATTTTAAGGAAATATATGAAGAACTCTCAAAAATGGGATTTTTATTAACTATATATACAAATGGTTATTTAATAACAGAAGAATTTGCAAAATGGTTAAGTCTTAATCCACCAATGAAAATAAGGATAACAATGTATGGAGCTTCTAATGAAACTTATGAAAAGGTAACAGGTATAAAAGATGGTTATGATAGAGTTGTAAATTCAATAAAAATACTAAAAAAATATAAGCTACCATTAACTCTTGCAATGACTTTTATTAAAGATAATGTAAATGATGAAAAGTTAGTAAGAGAATTTGCAAAAAAAGAAAACTTAAGGCTTGATGTAACAGGTTTTGTTGCAAAATCTGTTAGAGGAGCATCAACAAATGTAGAGAATGCAAGATTAACAAGTGAAGATGTAGCAGAAAATATGTATGGTGATGAAAAAATAAATAGGGTTGAAAAGTTAATTGATATATATGAAAAGCCAACAGATATATGTAGGTGTCATAATCGCTCCTATTGGGTTTCTTGGAGTGGAAAAATGACAATGTGTGGTTTTATGAATAAAATTTATACAAATCCATTTGAAACCTCATTTATGGAGGCTTGGATAGAGCTTCAGGATAAAATGGATAAGATTAAAAAGCCTGAAAAGTGCAAAGACTGTAAATATGCAGCTTTTTGTAGAACATGTCCAGGCTCTCTTGAAGCAGAGACAGGCTCTCCAGAGGAAACCTGTGATTATATATGCAATAAAGCGAAAGCTTTATATAAAAAATATTCAATTCAGTATTTAAAAGAAGGAGGAAATAATCATGAAGAATTATTTAAAACCAATGGTCAAGCTATTTGACATCAAAGTTGAAGAAAGTATTGCTATATGCAATAAGTGGGTTTATACTAATGGACAATTTCCATGTAGTGAAAACCCTTCAAATGGAGAAAGTGAACCACCATGCTGGCAATTAGCAGAAAACCCTGGAAATAGCTAATGACTAATAAAAGCTATAATTTAAGTATATGTGATATTTCAATTCAGTATGCTTTAAATGGAATCGATTCTAGTATTGAGGAAAGACTTTTACCTTTCTTAAAAGACAATAAAGATTATGACATAAAGATAAATGTAGATAAGGTAAAAAATATAGAATTTCCTAAAAAATCTATTCCAATAAGTGTATCTCACTTTAATTATGTGCTAGATAATGAAAAAAATTATATCTGGGCAGATTATTGTAAAAGTGCACTTATTTCTAGTAGTGCAGATTGGTGTAAAGCCACCATATCTGCCACTAGAAATATGCATACTCATATTGAAGAAAGTTACTTACTAAATTTACTTCAAGGTAATTTATCAAAAAACAAGGGGTTTATTTTGCATGGTTCAGTTATTAAGTATGGAAATGAAGGAATTATTTTTACTGCTTCAAGCGGAGTAGGAAAATCTACTCAAGCAGAACTTTGGAAAAAGTATGAAAAAGCAGAAATCATAAATGGAGATAAAGCTTTTATAAGATGTTTTAATGATGAAGTAATGGTTTATGGTTCTCCTTGGAGTGGTTCTTCAAATATTATAAAAAATGAAAAAGCACCTTTAAAAGCAATCATTGTATTAGAGCAGGGAAAAGAAAATAAAATAAGAGAATTAAAGGATTTAGAAAAACTTTTTCTTTTTAATACTCATGTTTATTATCCATATTGGGATAAAAGTCTTGTAAATTTAGTTATGGAAACTCTTAATGTAGTTTTAAAAAAAGTACCTGTTTATTTATTATCTTGTAAGCCAGAAAGGGAAGCTGTGTCTATTACAAAGAAAACACTAGAGTTTTCTTAGTCAATTATTCAAGAATTAATATATGGGCTGTCGCACAAAAAATTGTATTAATATCTTTTGATGCGACAGCTCCTTTAAATTTTTAATTATTAAAATAATTGCAAAGAGTTAACAAAATTTTATAAAAAGTTCAAAAAATGTGTTTGATATATTAACTTAAATTAAAAAATAATTTTGTAAAGTGTGATTAAAATTAAAAAAATAGTTAAGAATTAAGAAAAGGAGTTTTATATTATGGGAAGTAAAAAAGTAATGGAACTTAAAGGAGCAGATTTAATCCCATTTATTAAAGAATCCATAAAAGATGGAGGAGAATTTAAACTTTTAGTTAGTGGAAATAGTATGTCTCCTGTTCTTAAAGATAAAAGGGATTATGTTTATCTTACAGATATAAAAAATCATACCTTGAAAAAAGGAGATATTGTTTTTATAAGAAGAGATACAGGACAATATGTTCTTCACAGAATTTATAAAATTATAAAAGATAAAGGATTTATCATGAATGGAGATGCACAAGGATGGACAGAAATTGTAAGAAATGACCAAGTAATTGCTTATGTAAAAAAGATAGAACGTAAAGGAAATGAAATAAGCTGTGATAATAAAATATATAAATTTATAATTTATATATGGATGAAGTTAAGACCTTATCGCTATAAAATGCATCATATAAAAAGAAAGTTAAAGTTTAATTTATTTTAAAGGAGATAGTTATATCATGCTTGAAAAGCTAAAAAAACTATATAATAATAGAGAAAATAATAAAAAGTATTTTAAATGGCTAATAAATAAATCTACTCCTTATAAATTTGAAATTTTTTTTATAATATTTTTAAATGTTATTATAACACTTATTGGGGTTTTCTCTTCAGTAGTTAATAAGTATGTGGTAGATATGGCATCTAGCTTTTCTTCTAATATGTATATAAGCATAGCACTTGTAATTATATTAAGTCTTATATCATTAGGGCTTTCAGCAGCTTCTTCAATTTTTACTACTTACTTTACAGAAAAGTTTTCCTTTGGATTTAGAACAAATATATATGAAAGTCTTATGGCTTCAAGATGGAACTTAATAAAAAAATATCATAGTGAAGACCTATTAACAAGGCTTACAAGTGATATTAATAACATAAGTGATGGAATTTTTTCTATAGTTGCTTTTATTATTTCTTTAATTGTACAGCTTATTTCTGCTTTTATCATTCTTATGCACTATGATAGTAATTTAGCATTATTTGCTATTATCTTAGGACCTTTTACAGTAGCTATAAGCATATTTTTTGGTTCAAAGCTCAAAATTCTTCAAGAAATGGTTCAAAAATCAGAATCAAAATATAGAAGTTTTCTTCAAGAGAATATATCAAATATAAATGTCATAAAAGCTTTTTCATATGAAAATAAAAGTAAAGAAAAGCTTAGTAAACTTAGAAATGAACGTCTTTATTGGGTAATGAAAAAAAATAAAATAACTGTTATAGCAAATTTTTTTATAGGCTTTGCTTTTTCTTTTGGATATTTATCTGCTTTTATTTTTGGTGCAGTAAGATTATCTCAAAATGCTATAACTTATGGTACAATGACAGCTTTTCTTTCTCTTGTATCTCAAGTTCAAAGACCTATTGTTTCCCTTGCAGGAATTATTCCTAAAATAATTTCAATATTAGCCTCATCAGGAAGAATTATTGAAATTGATAATTTAGAAAAAGAAGAAAATGCATTAGATTTAGCATTAAATGGAAAGTTAGGATTGAAAATAAAAAATTTAGCATTTTCTTATGATAAAAAAGAAATAATGAATGGATTTAATCTTATAATTAAACCAGGAGAAGTAGTTGCAATTGTTGGAGAATCTGGAGTTGGAAAAACCACAATGATAGGGCTTATTTTATCATTTCTAAAGCAGGATAAAGGAACAATAGAATTTTTTGATGAATATGGAAATAAAGCAAAGGCATCTTTAAATACAAGAAAGGTAATTTCTTATATTCCTCAAGGAAATACATTATTTAGTGGAAGTATTTTGGATAATTTAAAAATAGGAAAAGAGGATGCTACTTTTGAAGAAATAGAAGAAGCTCTTAAAAATGCATGTGCTTTAGATTTTGTTAATTCTTTAAATGAAGGATTAAATACAATAATAGGAGAGCAAGGCTATGGATTATCTGAAGGACAAGCGCAGAGAATAGCCATTGCAAGAGCTTTAATTAAAAAATCACAATTTATGATTTTAGATGAAGCAACTTCAGCATTAGATATGAATACAGAGTTAGAGATTATAAAAAATATTATAAATTTAAGAGATAGACCAACATGTCTTGTTATTACACATAGAAAATCTATTTTAAGATATTGTAATAGGACTATTATAATAAAAAGTAAGGAAATTTTTGAAAAAAATCTTAAGATTACTTAAATAAAATAGAAAATAGTACTTATGTATAGTATAATATAAAATTGAAAATATGAAATAGAAGTTAACAAAATTAACCAGCTGGAGGGTAACTAATGAAGGTTAAAGATACTATATTTACCATAATAGGGCTTATTATAGTTTTATCTGTTGCAGCTATAGCAGGAAATTACAATGTAAAAACAAAGAAAATAAATGAATTCAGTAATTTTGTAAAAGATTGTAAAGGGATTTATGATAATTATTTTTCTGAAAAAAATGAAAAGTATGATGAACTTTTATCAAGGGCAGAAAAAGCTATTATAGAAAAAGATTATGATTCCTTTGATTCTCTAGAAAAAGAATTTCAAAGTTTTATAAATGAAATTTCAACTGAATATACTGAAGAGCTAACAGCTAGTCTTAAAAAGTTAAAAGATTTAAATTTATCTTTTTTAGATAGTAGTATTTCAGAGGTCGAAAAACTAATAAATGAAAAAAAATTTAGCTCTGCAAGAGAAGCCATAAATGATATTTATAAAAAAAATAATGATATAATTGTTCAAAAGAAAAAAAGCAATCTTAAAGATAAAATTTCTGAGGCAGCTAATTTTAAAAATGAGAAAGATTCAGTTTTTGACTTTTTCTTCTATGATTATGATAATGATGAAGATTATGAAGCCTATGCAGTTGTTGGTAAAATGAGTGGGGAAGCCTTTCAAGGCTCAATATGGTTTGCAAACGATGAAATAGTAGAAAAAATTTTAGATAAAACAAGTAAAAAATATCTTCCTTTAATAATAAAAAATGATTATAATATTCATTTTGAATTTCCAACATTTAGTGAAAATAATGAAGTAAGTACAACTTTATGGGGGGTAAAAGATAAAAAGCCAGAAGAAATTTTACAAACCACCTCTGGATATATTTCTCAAAATAAAGAAGGGGAGCTAATCTTTACTTTACCAACTAATGAAGTAACATCAAATGTAACAGAGCCAAATGCATGGAGTGGGCACGCACTTAATACATATTATTTATATTGGGAAAACGGTTATAAGGAATATGAGGGAAAAGAACTTTCTAATGAAGACTTTGTAAAATATGAAAATGGACAAAATATTCTTAATGAAATAAATAAGGAAATAGAAAAGAAATTTCCAAAATTTAAATCAATTAGTATAGAAAATATTATTTATAGACAAAATGGAATAATAAATATAAATTATATTATAAATGAAAAAGATGAAAAACTATATAGAAAGAATGTTTTAGTAAAATGTCAAGACAATACAGCATCAATTGAATATTATGATGTATCTACAATAACAGGAAATGTAGAAAAAGAAATACTCAAAGATGGAAAAATAGAATTAAAAGGATTTGAAAGTAATATTTTAAAAGAATAAAAAAGTGTGAATTGGTACTTTACTTTTTTGTTGATAGGCTTCAAGTCAACACAAAGTACTAATTCCTACTTTCTAATTAAAGAAAAGATATTTTAAAAACTTATCTTTTCTATTAAATTTCATCAGTAGACTGGAAAGCTAGATACAATTTAGTAATTAATATAATTTGATTCAAAATAAATATTAAAAAAGTATTACTATTATTGAAAAAGTTTACAAACAAGAGTAAAATAAACATAAGGGATAAAATATTTATGGAGGGATAGGTATGTCTATAAAGAAAAAAGTAGTAGCTTTAATTACTATGTGTGCAGTTACAACAGGACTTTTTTATACAATTGAGAATGCTAAAATAGTAAAGGCAGCAGAACAGCTTGTTAAAGAAGAAACACCTTTAGATAATGATAATATAGAATGTATAGTAGAACAACATGAGAATTTTGATATAAATATTTATGATACGTATGCAGTTATAACAAAATATAAAGGAGAAGATAGTGAAGTTGTTATTCCAAAAGAAATAAATAAAATTCCAATAACAGAAATAGGAGATAATGCTTTTAAGGAAAATAAAAATATAGAAAAGTTAATAATTCCTTCTAGTATTACAACTATTGGGAAATATGCTTTTTATGGATGTACTTCTCTAAAAACAATAGAATTTTCTCAAGGGCTTTTAAATATAGGAAAATTAGCTTTTTCATCTTGTAAGGGATTAGAAAATTTAAATTTACCAAATACTTTAAAGATTATAGATGAATTTGCATTTTCAGAGTGTTCATCTCTTAAAAAAATCAATATTCCATACTCAGTAACAGAGATAGGAGTATCTGCTTTTAGTTGGTGTGAAAACTTAGAAGAAATAAGTGTTGATGAGGAGAATGAAAGCTACTCAAGTGAAAATAAAATTTTATATAGTAAATATAAAAGTATATTAATATGTTGTCCTGCTGGAATAAAAGAAACTGAAGTGAAAATTAGTAGTGATACAAAAACAGTAAATGATTATGCTTTTAATGGATGTAAAAATTTAAAAAAAATAATTATTCCAGAAGGGGTAAACTCTATAGGAAATAATGGCTTTTCAAGTTGTATTAATTTAACAGATATATTTCTTCCAGATACTGTGGAATATTTAGGGTATTCTGTTTTCTATAATTGCACTAACTTAAAAAATGTTAAACTTTCAAAAATGTTAAAGGAAATAGAACCAGCTTCTTTTGAACAATGCATAGCACTTGAAAGTTTAGTTATACCTGAAAAAATTGAAAAGATATCTGTAGGAGCTTTTGAAAATTGTACATCTTTAAATACAATAGTAATTCCAAAGTCAGTAATACAAATTCAAGCTGCTTTTGAAGGATTAAATAATTTAGTTATATTTGGGGAAAAAGATTCTTACATAGCTGAATATTGTAAAGAAAAAAATATTAATTTTATTCCTTTTAGTAATTCAAGTAATACTTCAGAGCAAGAATCTAAAGAAAATGTATTGTTACAAGAAGAAAAAGAAACAAAAGTAGATAAAATAGAAAATGAAACAAAAGAAACATATGAAAGTAATAAAGATAATGAAGTGAAAATTTATAATAAAGATATTCATACAAATGATGAAAGTGAAACAAATACTGCACTTAGAAAAGAATCTACAAAAAATATTTCTTATTCAAATTCTAAAGGAACAGTAAAAACAGGTGATAATCAATCTATTGTAGGAACAATTTTTACTATGATATTTTCTTTTATAGTATTATTTATAACCTCTATAAAAAAGAAAAAAAATAATTAAGACTTTTGTATTATTCTTCATAAATTGCAAGTTACTTTATAAAAAAGTTGCAATTTATGAAGATTTTATTATTATATCTGCTTTTTTTATATTATTAGGAATTTATATTAGTTGCTAAATTGTGGATAAATTGCTAAACTTAATAATAAAGATTAGTGGAGGTAATTTAAGTGAAAAAAATATTAATAGCTTTTTGTATATTATGGCTTGTATTTATTTATTATAATTCTTCACAATCAGGATTAGAGTCTAATAAAATAAGCTATAAGGTTGTAAATACAATATCTAATAAAAATGTAGCACAAGAACAAGGAAACTATTTTGGAGGAAATTTTAATAAATTTATAAGAAAGAATGCTCATTTAATAGAGTATTTTGTATTATCAATACTTTTAGGAACTGTTTTTTTTAGATATAATAAAAAAGGCATAGATGGAATTGTATATATTTTATTTGTAATTCTTATTTTTGCAGTAAGTGATGAATTTCATCAACTTTATGTTGTAGGAAGAAGTTCAAATGTAATTGATATAGTAATTGATTTTATAGGAGGTATAATAGGAACAATAATATTTTATTTATTTTATTATATACTAATTCCTAAGTTTAAGAGTAAATGTCAAAAGAAGAGGGAGAATTTATGATTAAAAATGAAAAACTAAAGGGGTTAATAATGTTTATTATAGATGGGATTTTAATTTTAACCTCCTATTTTATAGCAATTATATTTAGATTTAAATTTAGAAATATTTCTATGAAGGAAATGATAGAAGTATTTATAGGGTATCTTGATAAAATAACATTTTTTACTTTTTTATATCTTATAGTATTTTTTATTTTAAAGCAATATAAAAGCCTTTGGATTATGGATAGTGTAGAAGAATTTATGAATGGATTAAAAGGCACTCTTTTAGTTGGAATTGTTACATTTTTTATTTCTATTCCTCAAGTTCCAAGAGTGCCTCTTATGGTTACAATAATGTCTTGCATACTTATAATATTTTTCTGTAATGGAATAAGGATAGGCTGGAGGGCAACAAGAAGAACTTTAATTTATTTAAATTCTCCTATTATTAATTATAAAAAGGTACTTATAGTAGGTGCTGGAGAAACAGGAGCTTTTATAGAAAGAGAATTTAGAAAAGATGGTAAGTATAACAAGAGAGTAGTTGCTTTTGTAGATGATAATAGAAAAAAGATTGGTTCAAACATTAATGGAATCAAGGTATTAGGAAATAGAAATGATATTTCTAAAATTGTTGAGGAAAGAGGAATTCAAGAAATAATAATTGCAATTTCAGATTCTAATAGTGAAAATTTTAGAAATATAATAGATATATGTAAAGAAAGTGGTGCAAAAGTAAAGGTTATGCCTAATGTATCTAAACTTGAAGAAGGTACAGGTGCAATAAGGCAAATAAGAGATGTTAAGGTAGAGGACCTTTTAGGAAGAGAAACTGTAAAATTAGATTATGCAGGAATTTTAGAATATATTGAAGGTAAAGTTGTATTAGTAACTGGAGGAGGAGGCTCTATTGGCTCTGAACTTTGTAGGCAAATTGTTAAATTTAATCCTAAGGTACTAATTATATTAGATATATATGAAAATAATGCATATGATATTCAAAATGAGCTTTTAAGTAAGTATAAATATTTAAAGCTTGTTACATTAATAGCATCTGTAAGAGATAAAGAAAGACTTAGAGAAATTTTTAGTAAATATAAACCTAATGTTGTTTTCCATGCAGCAGCTCATAAGCATGTACCATTAATGGAGGAAAGTCCATGTGAGGCTTTTAAAAATAATAATTTAGGAACATTAAATACAGCAGAGGTTTCAAGTGAATTTAATGTTGAAAGATTTGTACTTATATCAACAGACAAGGCTGTAAACCCAACAAATATTATGGGTGCTTCAAAAAGAATATGTGAAATGATAATTCAATCAATAGATAAGGAAAGCAAAACAGAATTTGTCGCAGTAAGGTTTGGAAATGTTTTAGGCTCTAATGGTTCTGTTGTGCCATTATTTAAAAATCAGATTAAATCAGGAGGTCCAATAACCTTAACCCATAAAGAAATAACAAGATATTTTATGACAATTCCTGAGGCAGCACAGCTTGTTTTGCAAGCAGGAGCTTATGCTAAGGGAGGAGAAATATTTATTTTAGATATGGGCAAGCCAGTAAAAATATATGATTTAGCAATAAACTTAATAAAACTTTCAGGTCTTATTCCAGAAAAGGATATAAAAATAGAAATAACAGGGTTAAGACCAGGAGAAAAACTTTATGAAGAACTTCTTATGAATGAAGAGGGACTAACAAAGACTGCCCATAATAAAATATTTGTAGCAAGACCAGGAGATTTTGACATTAAAGAAGTTAAGAAAAATATTAATGAACTTATAAAGATATCTTCAAAGGGCAATATAATAAAAACAAAAGAAAAATTAAAAGAAGTTGTACCTACATATATTGGAGATATTTATTCTAATAAATTTAAAAATGAAAATATTCAAAAAGAAAACTCATATGAAAAAATAGAACAAAAAGAAGTCGCTGTTACAACAAAAGAGGTTAAAGAACAAGATTTAATAGAGGTAGCATATGATAAAGAATGTTAGTATGTATAATTGTCTAAATAACAAAATTTTAAAATATGTTGTTTTTTTCAAAAATTGGAGTGGGTAAGCACAGAAAAGCAAAAAAAATATATTTATTCTGCAATTTTAATATAATAGTAACAAAATTTGATGAAAAATATGGTATTATAAGCATAGTACAACATATAAACTATGCTTATTTATTTAATAAAAATTAAGAAAAATGTAGAATTATAAAAGTTTGAAAGAAGTGAGAAAGAAAATGAAAAGGATTTTTGATATTTTAGTTAGTGGGTTATTTCTTATTATTTTATCTCCTTTAATATTAGTTATTTCAATTATAATAAAGCTTACTTCAAAGGGGAGTGTATTTTTTAAGCAGAGAAGAATAGGAAGACTTAATAAGGAATTTTATATTTATAAATTTAGAACAATGAGAACAGATACTCCAAATGTTGCTACACATTTGTTAAAAGATCCTGAAAAGTATATAACTCCTATAGGAAAATTCTTAAGAAAGACAAGTTTAGATGAGCTTCCACAACTTTTTAATATACTAAAAGGAGAGATGAGCCTTGTGGGACCAAGACCAGCTCTTTACAATCAATATGATTTAAAAGAAATGAGAAATAAAGAAGGTATAAATATTTTAGTTCCAGGTCTTACAGGATGGGCACAGATTAATGGGAGAGATGAAATTTCCTTAGAAGAAAAGGTTAAACTTGATAAAGAATATTTAGAAAGACAGAGTTTTTGGTTTGATATAAAAATATTATGGCTTACATTTTTCAAAGTAATAAAAAAAGAGGGAATTAAAGAAGGAGTAAGTTAATTTATGAAGATTTTAATAACAGGTGTATATGGAATAATAGGGTCTTACTTATGTGAAAAATTAAGAAATGAAGGATTCTATGTTGTTGGAATTGGTAGAAAAGATGAATATAATGATTGTGATAAATACTATTGTTGTGATATCATAAACATAGAAAGTATTGAGAAGGTTTTTAAAGAAAATGCTGATATAGAAATAGTTATACATTGTGCAGCTCTTGCTCATAACAAAGGAGATGACCTTTCAAGAGAAAGGTTTATAAAGGTTAATTATGATGGTACAAAAAATTTAGTAGATATGTGCAATAAATATTTAAAATTGAAATCCTTTATATTTTTAAGTACAATTTCTGTTTATGGTGAACGCCTTAATATTAGTGAATATAGAGATATGAAACACTTAATCCTAAAACTCCTTACGCAGTATCTAAAAAGCTTTCAGAAAGCTACATAAGAGAAAATGTAAAAGGAGATTATAGCATTTTAAGACTAGCTTCAGTTTATTCTAAAAATTTTGATAGAAATATAAGAAAAAGAACAGAAATTAAAGGCTTAGGTTATACAGTAGGAAATGGTTTTGAGAAATTAAGCCTATGCAACATAAAAAATATATACCTTGTTGTAGATTATTTAATAAAAAATGAAGATGGAAAAAATACCTACAATATAAGTGATAAAACCCCATATACCTATAAAGAGCTTTTAGCTCAAAGAAAAAAAAGAAGAGTTATAATTATTCCTAAGTTTTTAATGAAAATCTTATATGAATTCACTTTAAAAAACTTGTTTATAGAAGAAAATTCTATAAAGCTTATGTCAGATAATGTTTATCCAAGTGATGAAATAAACAAAAAGGTAGATTTAAGGTATAATATAAAAGATAACTAATATTTTTTTATTTTGAAAATATATAAATTTTTAATATTATATATAGTTTAAGGAGAACCAAATGAAAATTTTAGTGATATCACAGTATTTTTATCCTGAAGATTTTAGAATAAATGATATATGTAAAGGACTTAAAGAAAAAGGAAATGAGGTAGAAATACTTACTGGTCTTCCTAATTATCCAGAAGGAAAGTTATACAAGGGATATTCTATTTTTAATAAAGGACCTAAAGAATTTGAAAAAATGAAAATCCATAGAACCTTAATGGTAACACGTGGGAAAAATAGTTCTTTGCGATTGGGGTTAAATTATTTATCTTTTATGGTTTTAGGAAGTTTAAAAGCATTAACATTATTAAATAAAAAGTATGATAGAATTTTTGTTTTTCAAGTATCACCAATAACTTCAGCAGTGCCAGCATTAGTTATTGCAAAACTAAAAAGAATAAAAAGCTATATTTATATACAAGATTTGTGGCCTGAAACTTTTTATTCTATAATAAATGTTAAAAATAAAAATATAAGAAAATTTCTTAAAAAGATATGTAATAAAATCTATAATGGTTTTGATAATATTCTTCTTGCATCAAAAGGTTATGAAGATATTTTAGCTGAAAATATTGATAGAAAAAAGTTTATTTATTTTCCACAATGGGCAGAAGATTTTTATAGTGAAGAATTTGAAAATGAAAAAAAAGAAAATTTTAATGTAACTTTTGCAGGAAATATAGGAAAAGCTCAAAGTGTAGAAACTATAATAAAGGCTGCTAGTATTTGTAAAAATAAAGATATAATATGGAATATTATTGGTGATGGAAGTGAATTTGAAAAAATAAAATCTATGATAAAAGAAAATTGTTTAGAAGAAAGGGTTATTTTGCATGGGAGAAAGCCTTCTTCAGATATGCCTAAATATTTTTCAATGTCTGAAGGATTAATAGTAACCTTAAAAAATGAAGAAATATTAAAAGTAACATTACCAGCTAAGGTACAATCTTATATGGCAGCAGGCAAGCCTATAATAGGTGCTTTAAGTGGAGAAGGAAATAGAATAATAAATGAAAGCGAATGTGGTCTTACTTGTGAAGCAGAAGATTATAAAGGATTGTGTGAAAATGTTTTAAAGCTTTATAATATGAGTGATAATGAAAGAAAAAATATAGGAAAAAATGGTGAAAACTTTTTTAAAAATAATTTTAGTAGAAAAAAGCTTTTAAATAAGCTAGATGAAATTCTTAAAATTTAGAGAAAAGTTTTTATTTAGTATTTTAGACAGAAGAAATTAATAAAAATTAGTATAAGGGGTTGAGTAAAAATGTTTAAAAATAAGGTTTTAATGATAACTGGAGGAACAGGTTCCTTTGGAAATGCAGTTTTAAATAGATTTTTAGAAACAGAAATTAAAGAAATTCGTATTTTTTCAAGAGATGAAAAAAAACAAGACGATATGAGAAAAAAATATAATAATGATAAAATTAAGTTTTATATTGGAGATGTAAGAGATATTCAAAGTATAAGAAATGCTATTCATGGAGTAGATTATATATTTCATGCAGCAGCTTTAAAGCAGGTTCCTAGCTGTGAATTTTTTCCTCTTGAGGCTGTAAAAACAAATGTTATTGGTACTGATAATGTTCTTACTGCAGCTATAGATGAAGGTGTTAAGAAGGTTATATGTTTATCTACAGATAAGGCAGCTTATCCTGTAAATGCTATGGGAACATCAAAGGCTATGATGGAGAAGGTTTTTGTTGCAAAATCAAGAACTGTGTCACCAGAAAAAACAGTTATTTGTGGAACAAGATATGGTAATGTTATGTGTTCAAGAGGTTCTGTAATTCCTTTATTTATAGAGCAAATAAAAAGTGGAAAACCATTAACAATAACAGAGCCTAAGATGACAAGATATATAATGAGTCTTGATGAAGCAGTAGAGCTTGTGTTATTTGCATTTAAAAATGCAGAAAGTGGAGATATAATGGTGCAAAAGGCACCAGCTTGTACAATAGAAGATTTAGCTAAGGCAGTTAAGGAAATTTTTAATGCAGATAATGAAATAAAGATAATAGGAATTCGTCATGGAGAAAAAATGTATGAAACTCTTCTTACAAATGAAGAATGTGCACATGCTATAGATATGGGAAACTTTTATAGGGTTCCTTGTGATAAAAGGGATTTGAATTATGAAAAATATTTTAGTAAAGGTAATGAAAAAAGAAATGTTTTAAAGGAATATAACTCAAAAAATACACAAATACTTAATGTAAATCAAGTTAAAGAAAAGTTACTATCTTTAAAATATATACAAGATGAACTTAAAGAGTGGAATAATAGATAATTTATAAAAAATAGTGTCTTAAGTTTAGAACAAAAAACTTACAAGATTAAATTCAAGAAGTATAATTTGGAGGAAAAATGAAAGTATTAGTTACAGGTGCAAAAGGATTTATAGGACAAAATCTTGTAGCAGAGCTTAAAAATAGAAATATAACAGATGTACTAGAATTTACAAGAAATGATAACATAGATTATTTAGAAGAATGTATAAAAGAGTGTGATTTTATTTTTCATTTAGCAGGAGTAAATAGACCTAAAAATGAAGAGGAGTTTATTGAAGGAAATTATAATTTAACAAAGAATATAATAGATTTACTTATAAAACATAATAAATCAATACCTGTTTTAATAACATCTTCAATTCAGGCAGAAAATCAAGACAATCTTTATGGAAAAAGTAAACAACTTGGAGAAGAAGAACTTATAAGATATGAAAATAAAACTAATGGGAAAGCACTAATATATAGGCTTAATAATGTATTTGGAAAATGGTGTAAACCTAATTATAATAGTGTAGTTGCAACTTTTTGTTATAATATAGCAAGAGGAGAAAAAATAATTATAAATGATAAAAATAAAGAAATGAATCTTATATACATAGATGATGTAGTAAATGAGTTTTTAAAAGCTTTATATGGAAAAGAAAATAGAAAAGGAAAATTATCTTTTGTAGAACCAATATATAAAATAAAGCTTGGAGAAATAGCAGAAAAAATTTATAAATTTAAAGAAAGTAGAAATAATTTATCTATTGCAAATATGGATGATGATTTTGAAAAGAAACTTTATAGCACCTATTTAAGCTATCTTCCAGAGGATAACTTTTCTTATCCTTTAAAGATGAATATTGATGAAAGAGGTTCATTTACAGAATTTATAAGGAGTGAATCTCAAGGACAAGTTTCTATAAATATCTCAAAGCCAGGAATTACAAAGGGAAATCATTGGCATCATTCTAAAAATGAAAAATTTCTTGTGGTAAGTGGAAAAGCCTTGATACAATTTAGAAAAGTAAATAGTGAAAAAATTATAGAGTATTATGTAAGTGAAGAAAAATTAGAGGTAGTTGATATTCCTACAGGATATACACATAACATAATAAATATAGGGGAAAAGGATTTAGTTACAGTTATGTGGGCTAATGAAAGCTTTAATAAAGATAAGCCAGATACTTATTTTGAAAAGGTGTAAATAAAGAGAAAAGTGAGTTAAAATGGAGGAAGAAAAAGTGAAAAAGCTTAAGGTAATGATAATAGTTGGAACAAGACCAGAAATAATAAGACTATCAGAAGTTATTAAAAAATGTGATAAATATTTTAATTGTGTATTGGTACATACAGGGCAGAACTGGGATTATAATTTAAATGATGTATTTTTTGAAGAACTTGAATTAAGAAAGCCTGATTACTTTCTTGGAGTTGTTGGAAAGGATTTAGGAGAAACCATGGGAAATATTATCTCAGAAAGTTATAAGGTTCTTCTTTCAGAAAAACCAGATGCTCTTTTAATATTAGGAGATACAAATAGCTGTTTAAGTGCTATAGCTGCTAAAAGATTAAAAATCCCAGTATTTCATATGGAAGCTGGAAACAGGTGCTTTGACCAAAATGTTCCAGAAGAAATAAATAGAAGAATTGTGGATGTAACTAGTGATGTAAATATGGCATATACAGAACATGCAAGAAGATATCTTTTAAGTGAAGGAATGAGAAAGGAATATACATTTGTTACAGGTTCTCCTCTTCCAGAAGTATTTAAGAGATATATGAATAAAATTGATGAAAGTAATATTTTAGAAAAATTAAATTTAGAACCTAAAAAATATTTTCTTGTAAGTGCCCACAGAGAAGAAAACATAGATAATGATAAAAATTTTAAAAGTCTTATAGATGCACTAAATGAAATAGCAGAAAAATATAATATGCCAGTAATTTATTCAACTCATCCAAGAAGCTTTAAAAAGATTGAAGAAAAGAATATTAAATTTCATAAAAATATTAAGTCATTAAAGCCATTTGGTTTTTATGATTATAATAAACTTCAAAAAGAAGCATTTTGTGTTTTATCAGATAGTGGTTCCTTAGCAGAAGAATCAAATATTATGAACTTCCCAGCAGTATCAATAAGAACAAGTACAGAAAGACCAGAAGCAATAGATAAAGGTTCTGTTATTTTAGGAGGAATAACCTTTGAAAGCATAACTCAAGCAATAAATATTATTGTGGAAGAAAAACTTCAAGGAGAAGAACTTGTAAAAGCACATGATTATACAGATACAAATGTTTCAACAAAGGTTGTAAACATAATTCAAGGATATACAGAAATTATTAATAATTTTATTTGGAGAAAGTAGATGAAGGTATTAGAGATAAATGTTGTATGTGGTTATGGAAGTACAGGCAGAATAGTTGTGGACTTATATAATACATTAAAGTCACAAGGACATGAGTGCCTATGTGCCTATGGAAGATTTTCTGCACCTGAGAATGAGAATATTAATACAATTAGAATAGGAAAAAAAATAGATAATTACATACATGTATTTAATACTAGAATTTTTGACAAACATGGATTTTCTTCTAAAAGAGCAACAAAAGAATTTATAAAAAGAGTTGAAGAATATAATCCAGATATAATACATCTTCATAACATACATGGATATTACATAAATATAGAAATTTTATTTGACTATTTAAAAAAATCAGGAAAGCCTGTTGTATGGACACTTCATGATTGTTGGGCGTTTACAGGACATTGTTCTTATTTTGATTATAAAGGTTGTAATAAATGGGTTAAGGGTTGTAAAAATTGTATTCAAAAAAAAGAATATCCACAAAGTATATTTATAGATAATTCTAAGAATAATTATATAGATAAAAAAAGAATTTTTACTCAACTGGATAATTTAATAATAATAACACCTTCAATTTGGTTAGCAAATTTAGTGAAAAAATCATTTTTATCAAAATATTCAATTAAAGTAATTAATAATGGAATAGATTTGGAAATTTTCAAACCAACAAAAAGTGATTTTAGAAAAAAATACAACATACAAGGTAAGAAAATTTTATTAAGTGTATCTAACATATGGGAGAAAAGAAAAGGTATAGAGTATCTTATAGAACTTGCAAAAATTTTAGATTCATCATACCAGTTAGTTATTGTAGGAAAAATTGATAAAAAATTAAAAGAAAAACTTCCATCAAATATAATTTGTATAGATAGAACAAATAATGTAAAAGAATTAGTTGAAATATATAGTGTTGCAGATTTATTTATAAATACTACTTTAGAAGATAATTTCCCTACAGTAAATTTAGAAGCACTAGCTTGTGGAACCCCCGTTATAAGCTTTGATACTGGAGGGTGCAGTGAAACTGTAAAAAATACTTGTGGAGTCATAGTTGAAAAGGAAGATTTTAAAGCATTAGTTAAAATAATTAAAAAAATTAGGATTAAAGATAGTAATAATATAATCATAGAAAATAATTGTATAAATTTAGAAAAATGCATTGAAGAATCAAGAACTTTTGATAAAAAAGAAAAATATAATGAATATATAAATATTTTCAAGGAAGTTTTATTATTCAATACTGTATATAAGGTATAGCTTGAAAATATAGTAGTAGAATATTTAAATTGTTTTATAAATAGAAGAGTGAGGAAAAATAAATGGTAGAAGTAAGCTTTATAGTTATAGCTTATAATATTGAAGAATATATAGAACATTGTTTAGAAAGTATAATAAATCAAAAATTAGAAAATATAAATATTAATGTAGAAATAGTATTTGTTGATGATGGTTCTACAGATAAAACTTTAGAAAGAGTAAAAAAAATAAGTAAATATGAACCAAGATTAAAAATAATTACCCAACAAAATAAAGGAGCAAATGAAGCTAGAAAAACAGGATTTAGAAATGCAGAAGGACAATATATAATTTTTGTAGATGGAGATGATTGGATCAGTGAAGATTTTACAGAAATAATGTATAAAAAAATAAAATATAGTGATTTTGATATAGTATGTTGTAATTATTATTTAGTATCAAAAAATGGAAAATTAATTAAAAACAAAATCAAAAAGTGTGAATATATATGTGAAAATAAGTATTTAGAACTTGTGCTTAAACAAAAAGTTTCTAATAATTTATGGGGAAAGATTTTAAAAAAGGATTTTATTCAAAAAACAGAATTTATGAATTTTTTAGGTATTAGTAGAGGCGAAGATTTAGTTGATAATATTCTTTTTGCAATTGAAAAACCTAAAGTTTTAATATGTGAGGAGATTTTGTATTATTATTATCAAAGAGAAACAAGTACTATGAATGGGGATTCTTCTAAGCTTTTAGAAATAAGTAAATCATTAGAATATATTGAAAATGTATTAAAAAAATATGATATTTATGAAAAATATAAAAGGGAAATTGATTTTTTATGGTTTTCTAATTGCTATATAAATTCAGTTGTAAGTACTAGGATAAGAGTAGATAAAAATCATAGACTTATATATGATATATGGAAAAATAAAAAAATAAATATAAAAAATAATGATTTATGCAAAGATTATATAAAATTTATGAGTTTAAATAGAAGAATAATAAAAATTCTCATGGATTTTAATTATTATTTAGGGGCTTTTGTATTAAAGGTAGAGTATAAAATAAGAAATTACAATAATTAAAAAATTTATGGGAGTTAATGATGAAAGAAATTAGTGTTATAGTACCAGTATATAATTCAGAAAAATTTCTAAAAAAATGTTTAACTAGTATTTTAGAACAGACAATTATAAATATTATAGATATTATAATTGTTAATGATGGAAGTAGTGATAATAGTGAAAAAATAATATTTGATTTTTTGAAAAAATATCCAGATAATATTAAATATTATAAACAAGAAAATGGAGGACTTAGTTCTGCTAGAAATTTAGGAATAAAAAAAAGCAAAACAAAATATATAGGATTTGTAGACTCGGATGATTATATAGATAAATATATGTTTGAGAGAATGTATAATAATATAATTAATACAAAAAGTAATATAGTTATATGTGGAATAGAAAAGTGTGATACAAATGGAAAGAAAATAGTATATGAACAAGTTGGAAAAGATGAAGAAATTACAGCACAAGAAACTGTAAATAAAATTCTTTCATATAAAATACAATGTTATGCATGTAATAAAATATATGAAAGAAAATTGTTTATAGAAAATAATATAGAATATCCAGAAGGAAGATTTTATGAGGATATTGTTACTATATTTAAATTATTAAAGGTATCAAATAAAGTTTCAATTATAGGAGAACCATTATATTACTATGTACAACATAATGAATCTATATGTAGAACTCCTTCATTAAAAAAATGTAATGATGTATTATTAAATTTGGATGATATAATACACCTAGGTATAAATAATAAAATATATATTTCAAATATGATAGTATCAAGTTATATATTATTTTGTAGAGCATATTTTTCATATAAAAATAAGAATGAGATAAAAAATGAAGTTAAAAAATATAAAAATAAATTAAAATATTATAAAAGAAAAGTAAGTTTGATAGAAGTAATAAGAAGTAAAGAAAATAAGGTTTTTAATAAAATAAGATATATTTTATTTTATTTTGGCTTTATGAAATGTATATATTATATATTAATTAAGATGGGAAAGTAAGGTGAAAAAATGAAGTTACTTTTTGTTATTTATAGTTATTATCCATATTATGATGCAAGTACAAATTGTTTAAATAATGTAATAAAATATATGTTAAGCAGAAATGAGGAAATTCATGTTTTGTCAATGAAATATGATTTTAATTTGAAAGAAAATGAAGAGTATGAAAAAGTTAATATTCATAGAGTATTTAATTTATATGGAACTAGTTTTGGAAAATTTTTAAAAGAATATAATGAAAATGAAAAAAATTTTTTAAAGCGATATATAAAAATATTTTCAATAGCAGTTTTTAAGGTATTCAGAAGAATAGAAAAGTTATTTCAAAAAGGTTCTGTAGATACATATGAAAAAAAATTACTTTTAAAAAAAATTGAATATTTGAACAAAGAGCATAATTTTGATTCAATAATTTCAGTAAGTGAAGTTTTTTGTACAAGCATGGCAACAGCAGAATATTTTGATAAATGTAAGTCAAAAAAAAGAACTAAATTTTTAATTTATATGTTGGATCCATTTTTTAAAGATGAATCAATAAGGTTAAAGTATAAAAAAGAGGATAAAAAAATTGAAGAATATGTATTTAATAAAGCTGATAAAATATTTACAACTGATTTAATTTATGATGAGTGCAAAAAAAATAAAAGTATTAATTTAGAAAAAATAAATGTTATAAAATTTCCACTTTTAGTTGAACATAAGATTCAGTCTTGTTGTGATGATATAGAGTTAGATAAAAATTATATAAATTGTGTTTATGTAGGTCGTTTATATAAGACTATTAGAAGACCTGAGTATCTTTTAAGTATATTTTCTAAAATTAATAAAAACAAAAAAATAAGATTAGTTATTATTGGTTCTGGTATGGAAGAGGATTTAGAAAAGTATAAAACAGAAATGGGGGAACAACTATGTATATACAAAGAAGTTTCAAAAGAAGCTGCATTTAATGCTATGTTAAATTCAAATATATTAATAAATATAGGAAATACAATTCTAAATCAAATGCCAAGTAAGATAATTGATTATATAAGTATGGGAAAGCCTATAATTAATTTATATAAAATAGATAATTGTCCTACTTTAAAATATACTAAGGATTATGAACTAGCTTTAAATATTAAAGAAGGACAAGACATAACTAAAAGCTTGATAAAAAATATAGAAGAATTTTGTATTAAAAATAAAGAAAATAAAGTTGATTTTGAAAAACTAAGAAGCATATACAAAGAATGTACACCAGAATATGTTTCTAAAAAATTTATGGAAATAATTAAAAGTTAGAGGAAAAAGTATGAAAGTATTGTGGTTATGTAATATAATTTTACCTAAAATTTCTAAAAAATTAAATAAAAGAACAATTAATGAAGGTGGATGGCTTGTTGGTTTATCAGATGGTTTATCAAAGAGAAATGATATTGAATTGACTATATGTTTCCCAATACTTGATGAAAATCAATTAAATAAAGGCAATGTTGAAAACATAAATTATTATGGAATCCCTATAAATGGAAAAGAAATTACTAAATATAATGAAAAAAATGTGAAAATATTTAGTAATATTATCAAAGAGGTGAAACCAGATATTATTAATATATTTGGTACAGAGTATCCACATACTTTGGAAATGGTTAAGGCTTGTGAATCATTAAATGTTATAAATAGAGTAGTAATTTCAATTCAAGGTTTATGTTCAATTTGTGCAAAACATTATACAGCAAATTTGCCACACAGAGTTTGTAGTGGAAGAACTCTTGTTGAAATTATTAAGAAAAGAAGCATATATAAAGAAAGAGATGAATTTATAAGACGTGGAACTTATGAAATAGAAGCTATTAAAAAGGTTAGAAATGTTATTGGAAGAACTTCATGGGATCAAGCTTGCACTACTCAAATTAATCCAAACATAAATTATTATTTTTGTAATGAAATATTAAGAAGTGAATTTTATAAGCATGAATGGAATATAGAAAATTGTGAAAAATATTCTATCTTTGTTAGTCAAGGAAGTTATCCAATAAAAGGTTTGCATAATGTTTTTGAGGCATTATCAATAGTGATAAAGAAGTATCCTAATATTAAATTATATGTTGCAGGAGATAAAATATTAAGAGAAAATAATTTTAAAGAAAGATTAAAAGAAACATCATATGCAACATATTTAAGAAAGCTTATGAAAAAATATGGCTTACAAAGAAATGTAGTTTTTACATCAAATTTAGATGAAAAGAGTATGTGTGAAAGGTTTTTAAAGTCACATGTGTTTGTTTCAGCATCTTCTATAGAAAATTCTCCTAACTCATTAGGCGAAGCTATGCTATTAGGAGTTCCTTCTATAACTTCCTATGTAGGCGGAGTAGGAGATATGCTTGAGCATAAAAAGGAAGGATTTGTTTATCAAAGTGATGCATCCTATATGTTAGCATATTATATATGTAAGATATTTGAAGATGATGAGAAAGCAATAATGTTTTCTAAAAATGCGAAAATACGAGCAAGAACTACTCATAATAAAGAAATAAATATAAATCAAATGATAAGAATATATAAAGATATAAAAAATTAGAATTAAACAATGGAGATAATAAAAATGAATAATTTAGCACCAATAGTAGTTTTTGTTTATAATAGAGTTGAGCATACTAAATTAACAATTGAAAAGTTAAAAGAAAACTTACTAGCAAAAGAAAGCAATTTATATATTTTTTCTGATGGACCTAAGAAGGAATCTGATATAGAAAAAATAGAAGAAATACGAAAATATATAAATAATATTTCTGGATTTAAGAGTATAAAAATAATTGAAAGTGAAAAAAATAAAGGACTAGCAAAGTCTGTTATTTATGGTGTTTCAAATATAATTAAAGAATATGGAAAAGTTATTGTTGTTGAAGATGACTTAATTACAGCAAAAAATTTTTTGAATTTTATGAATGATTGTTTAAATTTTTATGAAAAAGATGATAAAATATGGTCTATATCAGGATACAAATTACCAATAAAAATTCCTTTTACATACAAAAATAGTATATATTTAACAGAAAGAGCTTCTTCTTGGGGGTGGGCAACTTGGAGTGATAGATGGTTATCAGTAGATTGGGATATTAAGGACTATATGAATTTTATAAAAAATAAAAACAAGGTTAAAGAATTTGAAAGAGGAGGACATGATTTATGTGAAATGTTAAGTGCACAAATGAATGGGAAAATTGATTCATGGGCAATACGATGGTGTTATAATCAATATAAACAAGGAAAATTTACAATTTTTCCAGTTAAATCATTAGTACAAAATATTGGACTTGATGGTAGTGGTACTCATTCAAGTGTAAATGACTATTATCATTACAATACAATGATAGATGAAAATTTTAAATATAAACTTATAAAAAATATTTCCTTAAATAGAAAGATATCAAAGATATCTTGTAATTATTATTCAAATACACTAAAGGATAGAATAAAAAGGAAAATTATTAGGTTTCTTATTAAGTTAAAGTAAGAAAATTATATGAAACTGTTACTACAAGAATTTTGATAAATATATGTTTATTAAAATTCTTGTGTATAATAGAATTATTACTTTATTAAAAATTAATTATAAAAGTAAGGAGAAATAAAATGATAATACATATATTTCCAAAAGAAAAGTTTACTATACCATTTATAAATTTTATTAATAATAATTTTTCATTTAAAGAACATATTTTTTTAATTTTTGGAGAAAGTGATGTATTTGATGAAGCGAAAATTCAAAATAAAAAGAATGTTCAATATTTTGATAATTATTGTGAAATAAAAAATATTGTTAGCAAGGGAAATTTAATAATTTTTCATTCGATGCCTTCTTCTAATAATATATTAAAAAATTTGTTCTTTAAAAGAAGAATATTAAAAAAATCTGTTTGGGTAATATGGGGTGGGGATTTGTATACATATAGAAAATATTCTCCTAAAAAAATTAAAGAAAAAGTAATTAATATGATTAGAAAATTTGTATATAAAAATTTCGCCTATATTGCTACGTTAGTAGAAGAAGACTATAAGATAGCGAAAGAAACTTTTCATGTAAAGGGAAAGTATTTAAAAGCCATATATATTAATCCAATAAAAATAGAAGATTTGGAAGAATTCAGTTCTGATTTCAAAAAAGTTGATGAAGTAAATATTCAAATAGGAAATTCAGCAACAATCACAAATAATCACAAAGAAATTATTGATATCTTGGTTAAATTTAAAGATTACAATATAAAAGTTTTTGTACCATTATCATATCCAAAATGTGAATATGCTAATATAATTGCAAAATATGGTAAGGAAAAACTTGGAGAAAAATTTATACCAATATTAGATTTTATGCCATCAAAAGAATATACCAAATATTTAGCTAATATTGACATAGCTATATTTAACAATAATAGGCAACAAGCTTTAGGTAATATATTTGCTTTAGCATATTTGAAGTGCAAAATTTATATGAGAGATGATGTATCAATGTGGAAGCAATTTAATGAAGATGGTTATAAATTTGATACAATAAAGACTTTAAAAAATTGTAATTATGAGCAATTTATTTTTAAAGATGATAAGAAAATTATTAATAATCAAGAAATTAGTAAAAATAGATTTGACGAAAAATATATCTCAAAAATTTGGGAAAGCATATTTAATTTAGAAAATTAATTATAGGAAGTTTTATATAATATGAGTTATACAGAAAAAAGTGATATCAAAAGAAAAGTAATATCAGGTCTTATATGGAGATTTATGGAAAAAATTGGAGTCCAAGCTATTCAATTTGTTATTTCAATCATATTAGCTAGATTATTATTACCTGAGGAATATGGAATAATAGCATTATTAACTATATTTCTTACAATTTCAAATATATTTATACAAAGTGGATTTAGTTCTGCTATAATCCAAAAAAAGAAAATAGATGAGATTGATTGTAATTCGGTTTTTTACTTTAATTTAGTTGTATCTATAATTATATATCTTATATTGTATATATTAGCACCAATTATAGCAAATTTTTATAAAATTTCTATTTTGGCTAGTATATTAAGAGTACAAGCTATAGTTATTATAATAGGAGCATTAAATACTATTCAAAGTGCAATAGTACAAAGAAAAATGCAATTTAAAAAGTTATTTATAGTTAGTTTGGTAGCTATAATAATTCAAGGAACAATAGGAATTTTTATGGCATATAAAAATTATGGAGTTTGGAGTTTGGTTATTTCAAATTTAGTTAGTAGTATAGTTAATACTATAACACTTTGGTTTCTCACTAAGTGGAGACCTAAATTAATTTTTTCTATAAATAGACTTAAATTTATGTTTAAATTTGGTTCAAGATTGTTAGTATCAAGTTTAATAGATACAATATACAATAATATATATTCTTTAATAATTGGAAAAAAATATAACCAAGAAATGCTTGCTTACTATAATAGAGGTCAAAGTATTCCAAATTTATTAGTTGCTAATATTAATAGTTCTATAGATGGAGTGTTATTTCCAACATTATCAACTTATCAAGATGATAAAAAAGGTATGAAGATATTAGTTAGAAGGTCTATTGTTACAAGTAGTTTTATTGTTTTTCCAATTATGTTTGGATTATTTGTAATTTCTAAACCATTAACAATGATTTTGCTAACTGATAAATGGATTGATAGTGTACCTTTTATGAAATTATCATGTATAATGTATGCAATGTGGCCAATTCATACAGCTAATTTACAAGCAATTAAAGCAATGGGAAGAAGTGATGTATTTTTAAAACTTGAAATTATTAAAAAAATACTAGGAATAGGTATTCTAATAATAACAATTCCTTTTGGTGTATATGCTATGATGATTGGGTGTGTAATTAATTCAATATTATGCACATTTATTAATGCATATCCTAATAAACATTTATTAGAATATGATTATTTGCAACAAATTAAAGATATATTACCTTCATTAATTTTAGCTATAGCTATGAGTATTATAATATCATGCATTTCAATTTTTGATTTATCTAACTTTGTGATAATGTTATTACAAATAGTTTTGGGAATATGTGTATATATATTAGGAGCATGGATTTTTAAGTTTGAATGTTTTTTATATATACTTAATAATATAAAATATTATATAAATAAGAAGAGAAAAAGTAAGAGGAGTGGGGTGATTTAATATGAAGAAAAAAAATAAAATATTAGTAACACGTTCATCAATGCCAACATTAGATGAATATATAGAAGAAATAAAGCCAATTTGGGATAGTCATTGGATGACTAATATGGGAGTATATCATGAAAAATTAAAAGATGAATTAATAAAATATTTAGAAGTAGAAAATATTTCATTATTTGTTAATGGGCATATGGCATTAGAACTTACATTACAAGCTATGAATTTATCTGGAGAGGTTATTACTACCCCATTTACTTTTGCTTCTACAACACATGCAATTGTTAGAAATGGATTAACACCAGTTTTTTGTGATATAAATTTTGAAGATTATACATTAGATGCTACAAAAATAGAAAGTCTTATAACAGATAAAACATCTGCTATACTACCAGTACATGTTTATGGAAATATATGTAATATTAAAGAGATTGATAGAATTGCAAAGAAATATGATTTGAAAGTAATATATGATGCAGCTCATGCTTTTGGAGAAAAATATAAAGGAAAATCAGTAGGAACGTTTGGAGATGCATCTATGTTCAGTTTCCATGCTACTAAAGTATTTAATACTATAGAGGGAGGAGCAGTATCTTTTTCGAGTGAATCATTAGGAAAGGAACTTTATAAATTAAAGAATTTTGGAATACAATCAGAAGATATAGTTGATGGAGTAGGCTCTAATGCAAAAATGAATGAATTTCAAGCTGCAATGGGAATTTGTAATTTAAGGCATTTAGAAGAAGAAATAAATAAAAGAAAAAAAGTTGTAGAAAGATATGTTAATAATTTAAGTGGGATTGATGGAATTAAGCTTGTAAAAGAAAATAAAGATGTTAAATCAAATTATTCATATTTCCCAGTAGTATTTAATGAAAAGGTATTTGGTTCTTCAAGAAATGAAGTATGTGAAAAGTTAAAAGAAAATAATATTTTTGCTAGAAAATATTTTTATCCATTAACAAATACTTTTGATTGTTTTCATGGCAAATTTGATGTAAACTTAACTCCAGTAGCATTACATATAGCTAAGAGAGTATTAACATTACCTTTATATGCGGATTTATCACTGGAAGATGTAGATAAAATATGTGAGATAATTTTATCATTAAAAAAATAAGATATTATTAAGATTTAAATAGGAGAATTTTTATGAATAGTTTTTATAGTGAAGAAGAATTAAAAAAGATAGGTTTTAAAAGTATTGGAAAGAATAATTTAATAAGTAGGAAAGTAAGCATATATGGAGCAAATAAAATATCTATAGGAAATAATGTGAGAATAGATGATTTTTGTATATTAAGTGGAAAAATTAATTTGGGAAACTACATACATATCGCAGCATATACCGCATTATATGCTAGTGATGCTGGTATAATAGTATATGATTTTGCTGGTATATCTTCAAGGTGTGTTGTTTATGCTGCAAGTGATGATTATTCAGGAGAATTTTTGACTAATCCAATGATACCAGATGAATATAAAAATGTTATTAAAAAAAGTGTTATAGTGGGAAAACATTGTATTGTTGGCAGTAATTCAACATTACTTCCAGGTGCAATTTTAAATGAAGGTGTTGCAATTGGTGCCCATTCATTGGTAAATAAAGAATGTATTAAATGGAAAATATATGGTGGTGTTCCTGCTAAAATATTAAAAGATAGAAAAAAAGATTTATTAGTATTAGAAAATGAATTTATTAAAAACTCAAAAAAGTATTAAAGTAAATACTAATAAAAAATTATGTATTAAAGCTAAATATTAATATTGTGTATTTCATATTAACGGTGTATACATTTTCAATTTACAGACAATTACGAATATAGGTTTATACTAATTTTTTTCATAAAAAACTATTGAAAAAATATTAAGAAATGTTAAAATGTATTTTAAAGAAATAGTCTACATTAAAGACGTAAAATAATGTAATTTATTATATGGAGGTTTTTATGGTTAATACTTATAGATGTTTGATAAAAAGAGAATGGGGAAACTATTTTTTGGGTGAAGATTATAATGGAAATAAGTATAAAATAGAAAAAAATAAAAATATTCATTGTAAGGTTGGAAATGATATTTATTTTTATGCAACTAAGAAGCATGGTCTTTTATCAACAATTTTAATACCAGTTTCAGATGAAGAGGCTGGAGTAAGATAACTTTTTATTTCACATAGGAGATAATAAATAGTTGTTAAAAACATATTCAAATGTGAGCAAATATACTCAAAGATACCTAAAATCCAAGGTATAGTTTGTGCTAACTTTATAGCAGACGGAATCATAGGAAAAAAACCAGTACAAGTTGAAATAGTCT
>CACZYK010000019.1:0-6026 GCA_902785295.1 uncultured Clostridium sp. | reverse complement strand
ATTTATAACAAAAACAGATACATTGAAACAGTAAGATAAAATCGTGAGATTTATCCGAATCATCTAGCATATATATTTGTATATGTTTTTAGTAGCAGGGATAAGGATGTCTGATTATAAAATGGATATTAAGGGTTGCATAGGATTAAGTGAATACAGTAATATTCATGATTATTTTGGAATGATAGATAAAAATGATAGATTTAGAATAACTTTAGAAAAAAGCAATGATAAAGAAATTGGAATAATAAACTCAATGCTTCAGAAATTTGGATTTTTTATTTATGAACAAGGTTATGAAAGTGGAGGAATTTATTATATAAATACATTTAAAATATAATATAATATTAAAAGAATATTAATTGAGGGGGAGATTTTTTTGACAGAAATTTATTTGACAAGACACGGACAAACCATATGGAATTTAACTAAAAGATTGCAAGGAAGTGCAAATTCAGAATTAACAGAAGATGGAATAGAAAGAGCTAAAATTTTAGCTGAAAGATTAAAAGATATAAATTTAGATTACATATATACAAGTCCTATTAAAAGAGCATATGAAACTGCATTAATATTAAAGGGTAATAGAAATATAGATGTTATATGCGAGCCAGGATTAAGAGAATTAAGTTTTGGAGAGTATGAAGGATATACTGAAGAAGAATTACTAAAAGAAGGAAGAGGTTATGAAATTGCAAAGATATTTAAGGGAGAAATGAATATAAGGTGTCCTAAAGGAGAAACATTAGAAGAACTTTATGAAAGAGTAAAAATAGCTTTAGATAAAATATTAGCTCAATCTAATAATAAAAAAATTCTTATAGTTTCTCATGGAATGGCTTTAAAAGCTATTGTAAATTATTTTAGAAAAAATGAAGGCTTTTTTGATGAGATAATGGGGCAGGTAACTTTAAGTAAAGTTATTTCAGATAATAATGAATTTAAATTTGAATTTATAAATGATGGAAGTCATTTTAATGAAGATATTAAATCTGGGTGGTAATTATTATATAAACAGATAGTTTTAGTGGAAAATTTCATTATAAGCAGTCAGTATATATAAAAATTGTTATGATATAATATGAATAGATAAAGAGAAAGGGATGATAAAATGAGAGCAGAAATAATATCAGTAGGTACTGAAATATTATTAGGTGATATAGTAAATACTAATACACAATTTTTAGCTAAAGAGCTTGCATCTATAGGGATAGAAGTTTATAGACAAGAAGTTGTAGGTGATAATCAAGATAGACTTTTAGGAATTTTAGAAGAAGCTTTAAATAGAAGTGATATGGTCATTACTACAGGAGGGCTTGGACCTACAAATGATGATTTAACTAAAGAAACTGCATGTAAATTTTTTAATATGAATTTAGAATTACATCAAGAATCTTTAAAAGCTTTAGAAGAATATTTTTTTAAGATGGAAAGAAAAATTACAGAAAGTAATTATAAACAAGTATATTTTCCAAAAGAAGCTATAGTTCTTCAAAATCCTAATGGCACTGCTCCTGGAGCTATTTTAGAAAAAAATAATAAGTATATAGTTATCCTTCCAGGACCACCAAGAGAAATGAAGCCTATGTATTTAAATCATGTAAAACCATACTTAATTAAAAAGGGTGATGGAATAATTGAGTCTAAAGTGGTGCGAGTGCTTGGAATAGGAGAAAGCATGGCAGCTGAAAAGCTAAAGAAATTCATAGAAAATGGAGTTAATCCAACTGTAGCACCATATGCAAAAGAAGAGGATGTAATATTTAGAATTACTGCAAAGGCTGAAAGTCAAAAAGAGGCTTTAAAACTTATAGAACCTGTTAAAAATCAAATTGAAGAAATATTAGGACAAGATGTTTATGGGGAAGGAGAAGAAACTACAATAGAAATGGTAGTTGGAGACCTTTTAATAAAAAATAATCTTAAAATTTCTACAGCAGAATCTTGTACTGGCGGAATGATAGCAAGTAGGTTAGTATCAGTTCCAGGAATATCTGATGTATTTTTAGAAGGTGCTGTTACTTATGCTAATGAAGCAAAAGTTAGAACTTTAAATGTTAAAGAAGAAACTCTTAAAAAATATGGAGCTGTAAGTGAAGAGACAGCTAGGGAAATGGCAGAAGGAATGGCAAAGAGAACAGGTTCTGATATTGCAGTAGTTACCACAGGAATTGCAGGACCAGGTGGAGGAACTGAAGAAAAGCCAGTAGGTTTAGTATATATAGGACTTTATTATAAAGGTGAAGTTTATGTTTATAAAAATGTTTTTAATGGAAATAGGCAAAAAGTAAGAACAAAAGCAACAGTAACAGCTTTAGATATGGTAAGAAGAAAAATATTGTATTAATGAAGAATCCCCTCTTCGTTTAACTTTAGAGGGGATTACAACATATATAAATAAAATGGGGGAGAGGCGATTACAAAAGCATATCGCTTCATTAATAGTTATCCCCAATTTCAAAAAATATATACACAAATAAAAATAAAAAGTTTTTATATGAACAAAAAAATTAAAAATGGAGAAAGAAATGAATAAAGTTTTTAAAAGTAATCTATATTTTTTAATAATAATGCTTATATCTATATTTGTTCCTAGCTTAATTTTAGCACCTATATATTCTGTGCTTGGTATAACAAATCCTTTATTAATTTTAGCTTTAAATCATATTACTATATTTTTAATACCAGCAATCATATATACAATAATTACTAAAAGTAATCCTAAAGAATTATTTAGATTAAATAAGCTCCATTTAAAAGATTTGCTTATAGTTATCCTTATTGCATTTATGTGTCAGCCAATTATGACAGCATGTTCTTCTATAAGTTTATTATTCTTTAAAAATGAAATAGGAAACTTTATGCTTGAAGTATCTGATACATCAGTGATAATTTTAACTCTTGTTATAGCAATAATGCCTGCAATAACAGAAGAGGTAACATTAAGAGGAGTAGTTTTATCTGGATATAATAATAAAAGCAAGATGAAAGCTGCTATAATGGTAGGGTTGTTTTTTGGAATTTTTCATTTAGATGCCCAACAATTTTTATACACAGCAGTAATGGGCTTTATAACTGCCTATGTTGTAAGAGTTACTAATAGTATATTTTCATCAATGATAATGCATTTCTTAATAAATGGTTCAAGTCTTGCTTTACAACAATTAATAATAAAAATAATGGGCAATTCATATATGCAAGAAGCATTTCAGCAAGCAAACAATACAACTTTTCAGGATAATTTAATGGTAGCTAAAGTATGGGTAGCTATAGGTTGTTGTTTTGTTCCAATTGTGTATGCCTTAATTAAAGTTCTTGAAAAATGGAATATAAAAAGAGATATTGAAGGATACAAAAAGCAACTTGAAATAGAAAAAAATGATAAAGAAAAAATAATTAACATACCATTAATTTTAATTATAGTTTTTTATTTAATTTACATGATATTTTTGGGAAGGCATTAATTAAAAAATGAGGTTATTACATAAAAATATGGAGATATTAAATTGAATGATAACTCCATATAATTTTAGGTAATAACCTCTTTCTCATAAAACAATTTAAAAATTTTTAACAATATTAGTAGAGCTATTATAGAAAGAAACAAAATCATTTTCATTTACCCAACCCCTAGAATTAATATTAGAATCTAAAGGCAAAGAAACATAGTACCAATTTTCACCTCTAATTTGAGCTTTATCCAAAAGTTTAACCTCCATTTTAACAGGAGATTTATTTAATATACAAGAACTTCTTAATGGTGCAATAAAAACATTACAATTACTGTTTACAAGGCCTGTATTGTTTGTACATATAAGATATTTAATTTCAAGATATTCTCTATCTGAAGAATAATTAGCTATTTTAACTCTTAATGAAGTATTTTGATTATTTGCAACTAACAATTGCTTTTTTAAGATAGCTATTTTCTTATCAAAAGAAATAACTATAAAAATAATACATACTATTAGAATTAAAAAGATAACATATTTCATAGAAATAATCCTATAATTACTCTGCAATATATTATATTAAAAAGCTAAAAATATATTCTTATTATTTTAAATTATTAACAGCTTCACTTAAAACTTTGGCAATATCATCATTAATAATTAAATTAGCTTTACCATCAGCAGAAGTTGTACTTTTATTTATAAGAACAAGATTTTTTCCTCTAAAATAATCAATAAGTCCTGCAGCAGGATAAACAACAAGAGAAGTTCCACCAATAATTAAAGTATCAGCTTGTGATATGGCTCTAACGGCACCACTTATAATATCATTATCTAATCCTTCCTCATAAAGAACAACATCTGGTTTAACTTTTCCACCACATTTTGGACAAGTTGGTATTCCTTCAGATTCTAAAATGAATTTTTCATCATAAAAAGCACCACACTTCATACAATAATTTCTAAGTACAGAACCATGAAGTTCATAAACAACTTTAGAACCAGCAGCTTGATGAAGCCCATCAATATTTTGAGTAACTACAGCTTTAAGTTTCCCCATTTCCTCTAATTTAGCCAAAGCTATATGGCAACCATTAGGTTTAGCATTTGGATAAATCAATTTGTCTTTATAAAATTTAAAAAATTCTTCTGGATATTTCATAAAAAATGTGTGAGATACAAGTTGTTCTGGAGTAAAATTTATTTTAAGTTTTTCATTCCACAAACCATTAGAACTTCTAAAGTCAGGTATACCTGAAGCAGTACTAACTCCTGCACCTCCAAAAAATACTATGTTATTACTTTCTTTTAAAATTTCAGTTAATTGTTGAATTTTATTTTCCATTAAATCATCTCCAATATTATTTAGATTAATTATAGCATAATGAAATTAATTACAAAATACGAATAACTATTTATTGTAAGACAGGTATGTGTATGATAAAATAAAAGTTACTTAAATGGTTTAAATTTGGAGCGTAGAAATAAAGCACAAATTCTTAATGAAATGTGTCTAGCATTAGGAATCTATTCTAGAAAAGTTTGGATTATGCCTAATTCGAGCTATGATGATGAGTGTCATGTTGTAAATGAAGTTTGGGATACATCTTTAGATAAATGGATTATGTTTGATATAACAAATAATCAATATTGGGTTGATGAATAGTGAGTTATTAGTTACTTCAATAGGTAATAATATTTATAAAGAGTTAGATAAAGAATAAAATAAAAGTTAATGGAAGTGTCTATATATTAGGCACTTTTCTATGTAATAGGAGGCAAAAGGATATGAATATTGAAACGGAAAGATTAGTCTTAACCCCTGTATCTGAGAAATATATAGAAAAAATATATCAGTATTTTAATGAAAAAGTTACAAAATATATGTTTCCTAGTCCAGCAAAAAATATTGATGAAACACGAAATGTTGTTCATATGTTCATTGAACAACGTAAAAACAAAACAGATTATGTTTATGCAATCACACTTAAAAGTAGTGATGAATTTATAGGATTGGTTGGTTTACACAATTTAAAAAATGAAGTGCCTGAGCTTGGTATTTGGACCAAACTTGAATCTCATGGAAATCATTATGGAAGAGAAGCTATTGGGGGACTTATTGATTATGCTCGTGTTTTAAAAATTAAAAAACTATATTATCCTGTTGACAGGAGAAATATATCAAGTAAAAAAATACCATTATTTTATGGTGGCAAATTAATAGTTGATTATAAAGAGGTTAAAACCTTAGATGATAGAATTCTCGAAGAAGAAGTATATGAAATTGAAATTTAAGAGTAGTTGAGGATTATTAATTTACTAATACAAGCAAATCAGTTAAAAAGGGGAAAGATATATAATAAGCAAATAAATTAAAAGAAATAAAATACATTAAATAAGTTTAATAAAAACTATTTACTGAATATTGAAGGAGGTGAGAATGTGAGTACAACTATGTTAAAAAGAGTTTCTAAATACCAAATTAAAAACAATCATGAATTATTTGAATACTGTGATAATGAAAGTTTTAAGGCTAAAAATCTTAGAAATTTAGCAAATTATCATATACGACAA
>CACZYK010000018.1 GCA_902785295.1 uncultured Clostridium sp. | reverse complement strand
TTTATAACAAAAACAGATACATTGAAACAGTAAGATAAAATCGTGAGATTTATCCGAATCATCTAGCATATATATTTGTATATGTTTTTAGTAGCAGAAAAACATATGAGCATAACAGTAGTTAAACCAGGTCTTTTAACTACTATTCAAGATGATGGAAGAAAGGGCTATGAAAAGTTTGGAATAGTTGTAAGTGGGGCAATGGATATATTTAGCCTAAAATTAGCTAATATATTAGTTGGAAATGATATAAACGAAGCGTGCCTTGAAGCTACAGTTTTAGGACCAGAGTTAAAAATAAGTGAAAATACATTAATAGCCATTACTGGTGCAGAACTTTCACCTACTATTAATGGAATTAGTGTTGAAAATAATAAACCTATATTTATAAAGACAGAAAGTATATTATCTTTTAAAGGACCAACTAAAGGCTGTAGAGCTTATATAGCCTTTGCAGGAGGATTCTTAATACCTAAAATTCTAGAAAGTAAAAGCACTTATATAAGAGGAAAAATAGGAGGGCTTAATGGTAGAGCTTTAATTAAAGGAGATACCATTAAAATAGGTAAAAGAAGCAATAGTTCAGAAAAAATAATAAATTCATTATTAAAATATAAAGAAAAAAGTGGCTTTATTGAAGCTATGTGGTTTGCTAAAAATCCATTTAATTATACAAACCAAAATCAAGAGATAAGAGTATTTGAAGACATGCAATATAATCTTGCAGACAAAGATAGTTTATATAATTTTTATAATAATAGTTATAAGGTGACTTCAAAATCAGATAGAATGGGGTACAGATTAGAAGGAAGTAAGATTAAGTTTAAAGAAAAAATAGAGATGATATCAGGAGAGGTTTCATTAGGAACAATTCAAGTTCCACCAGATGGAAATCCCATTATCTTATTAGCTGATAGACAAACAGCAGGCGGATACCCAAAATTTGCTCATGTGATAAAAGCTGATATTCCTCTACTTGCACAACTTTCACCAAATAGCAGTATAAGATTTAAAAAAGTATCTATGTATGAGGCAGAAAAGCTTTATTATGATAATTATAAATATTTAAATGAAATAAAAAATATAATAAATCTTTTATAAAATAAAAAGTTTCATAAATATTTTTATCTTTTAGTTTTCTTTTAAATATTGTATTATATAATTAGAATTTATAATATTTAAAGAAAGGAAAGTGAATGGCATGAAGCATATTTTTGTAGATTTTGAAATGAATCCAATAGATAAGCAGTTTAAAGAAGCTCGTGAATTATGTAAAAGTGAGATAATAGAAATCGGTGCAGTTATTCTTAATGATTCACTTGAAAAGGTATCTGAATTTAAAAAATATGTGAAGCCAGAATATAATAAAATATCTAAAAAGTGTTCTAAGCTTACAGGTATTACAGATGAAATTTTAGAATCGGCTCCTAATTTTAAAGATGCAATTGAAGAGTTTATGAATTGGTGCAAAGAAAATTGTGAAGATGAAGAGTTTAAAATATATGAGTGGAGCGAAAATGATTTAAATCAACTTGTTAAGGAAATTAATTTAAAGCAAATTTCAAGTGAAGATTTTGAAATGTTTATTGTGGATTGGTGTGACTTTCAAAAGGAGTATTGTCGCCTTTTAGGAGTTGAAAAAAGAATTTCTTTAAGCATGGCAATAAGCTCAATTGGAGAGGAATTTGAAGGACAAGTACATGATGCTTTATGGGATGCAAAAAATACAGCTTCCATATTTATTTTATCTAAAAATGAAGAAAAATTTTATAGTATAATGCAACCTGTATTAGAAGCTTTAAAGCCTAATCAGCCTATGACATATACTTTAGAGGATATGTTAAAAAAGAAATTGGACAAGCTTTCTATTATGGGAGCATAAATACAAAGGAGTATTACAAAATAAAACTTTTGTAATACTCCTTTGTATTTAGAAAAAATTTTATCATAAAAGCTAATCAATAATTATTAAATTATGTAAAATATAGTAAAATAATATTGAGGTGATTTTATGAATAAGGTATTGATATTGAATATGGAGCATTTAAAACTAGAGGGCGATATTTTAGATGTTACTTCTGATAATGCAGGTGTGATTTATAGCTTATCAAAAGAGGTTGAAGAAGAACTTTCTATAGATTATGTAGATGAAGATAGTAAACTTGAAAAGAAAAAATATGATATATGCACTTTCTTTTTTAATTTAAATAATGTAAATGGATTATGGAAAAAAGAAAGCTTAATTAAGAAAGTAACAAACTCTTTAAAGGATGATGGAAGTATATATCTTTGGGATATGAGTAAAAATAGAGGAGAAATAGTTGATTATAAAATAAAGGTTATATTGCCAAATGATAAGATTAAAGAGGTACCTATTAAAAACTTAAATCCTCTTATAAGCTGTAATTTTGAAGAAATTAAAAAAATTCTTTCAAAATATTATATAATAAAAGAGCAAAAGCAATGGGAAGATATATTTTTCCTAAATGGAGTAAAGAAAAAAGATATAAAAAGTGAGGATATTATTTAATGAAAATTTTACTTACGGCAATCAACTCAAAATTTATTCATAGCAATTTAGCTGTGAGATATTTAAAGGCATTTACAAAAGACCTTCCTTATGAAAGTAAAATAAGGGAATTCTCTATAAATGATAGAGAAGAAAGAATTTTAAAAGAAATAATAGAAGAGAAGGCTGATGTTGTAGCTTTCTCAACCTACATATGGAATGTGGAGATTGTTTCTCGTGTTGCTAATTTAATAAAATTAGTAAGTCCACAAACTGAAATATTATATGGAGGTCCTGAAGTATCTTATGATAGCAAAGATTTTATGGAGAAGAATATAGGAGAATATTTAATTGAAGGGGAAGGTGAAAAAACATATAGGGATTTTGTAAAATATAAGCTTGGATTAAAAGAATTAAGTGACATAAAAGGATTATATTATAGAAAAAATGATGAAATAATATTTAATGGACCAAGACCTTTAATGAATATGGATGAAATAGTATTTCCTTATGAAGAAGATGAGGACTTAAATAACAAAATTGTTTACTACGAAAGTAGTCGAGGATGCCCTTTCAGATGCAAATATTGTTTATCCTCAACTACCCATGGAGTTAGATTTCATAGCATAGAAAGAACTTTAGAAGAATTAAACTTTTTTATTAAAAAAGGTGTAAGGCTTGTTAAATTTGTAGATAGAACATTTAATTGTAATCATAAATATTCAATGGCTATTTGGGATTTTTTAATTAAAGCAGATACAAATACTAAATTTCATTTTGAGATATCTGCAGATATTTTAAAAGAGGAAGAAATAGAGCTTTTAAGAAAAGCACCAAAAGGAAGATTCCAATTTGAAGTTGGTGTTCAAACAACTAATGATAATGTTCTTAAAAATATAAATAGATTTGTTAATTTTAGTGATATAAAAGAAAAGGTAGAAGAACTTTTATCTATAAATAACATAAATCAGCATTTAGATTTAATAGCAGGTCTTCCAGGAGAAGATTATAAATCATTTGTAAAATCTTTTAATGATGTACATAGCATAAAGCCAGAAGAAATACAATTAGGTTTTTTAAAGCTTTTAAAAGGCTCAGATATGAGAAGAGATGCTTATCTTTATAATATGAAGTATTCTCCATATCCACCTTATGAGATATTAAGCACAGATAAGATATCTTATGATGAAATTCAAATATTAAAAAGAGTGGAGGCTGTTGTAGATAAGTATTATAATAGTCAAAAATTTAATACAATATTAGAATTTTTCTATGATAAGTTTGAAACGCCTTATGAATTTTTTTATGAATTAGGAAATTATTTTGAACAAAAAGGATACTTTAATAAAAATATAGGAAATACAGAATATTATAAGGTATTTTTGGACTTTAATATGGAAATATTAAAAGGGAAAGAAGATTATTTAGTTGATATTATACGTTATGATTACTTATCATTTAATAAAAAAAGAGGAATTCCAGAATTTTTAAGAAGCCAAATAGATAAAAAAATAGAAGAAGATATAAAAAATCAATACAGAGAAGAATATTCATTTAGAAAATTTTCTGTTGAACATTTTTCAATAGATATTGATAAGTTTATAAATGAAAATAAAATAGAAAAAAGAGATATTTATTATTTAATAGGTAATGAAGGAGAAAAAATAAAAATACAATATACTGCATAATAAATTAAATAATATAAATAAAATATGGCTTTAAAATAAAAAAAATAAATTTAAAGTTATTTAAAGTATAAAAATATTGAAAATTGCACAAATATGTGTATAATATAAAGTAATTAATACTATATAAAGCATTAATTCATATATGTTTAACATTAATGTGTAAACAGTAAAAAAGGTGGTGATATCTTGGCATTAGAAGCAATAACACAAATCAAAAATGTAGAAGCTGAGGCAGATAATATAATTAAAGATGCAACAGCAAAATCAAAAGAAATACTTCAAAAAGCCAATGAAGATGCTGAAAGTCAGTATCAAAAGGCTATAGTAGCTGCTAAAGAAAAATGTAACAGCATTATTGAAGAGGCTATAGCTGAAGGGCAAAGCAAAGCTGAGCCAATTCTAAAAAAAGGTGAGAAAGACTCACAAGATATTTACAACATTTCTGATGAAAAGAAGATGAAAGCTGTTAAATTAGTAATTGAGAGGATTGTGAAAGTAAATGGCAATAGTTAAGATGAAAAAATTCACTTTGTTTGCTTTTGAATCACAAAGAGCTGAGCTTTTAGAAAAATTACAAGCTTTTGCAGAAGTAGAATTTATTAATCTTCAAGATAATGACTTCTTAGAAAGTAATGAAGATTTTAAAGACTTAAGCAAAGAAGGTCTTGATTCAGAATACGCAGAGTGTGAAGAAAAATTGTCTAAAGCTAAGTTTGCACTTAATTTCTTAAAAGAATATGTTCCTCAAAAATCAGGATTACAGGCTTTAAAAGAAGGAAAAGTAGAATTAACCTTAAAGGAATTAGAAGAAAAAGTTTTAAACAGTAACTGGGAAGCTATTTTTGATAAGGTTAAAGAAAAAGAAGCTGAGTTTAATAAACTAGATAATGAAAAAACTAAGCTACAATCTACAATTGATTCACTTTCTCCATGGGAAAACTTTGATGCTTCATTTGAAGAATTAGAATCACTAAAGATACCAAAATTTTTAGGTAGTATTCCTAAACAAAATGAAGAAAGCTTAAGTTCTGAACTTGAGAATTGTTATCTTGAAATTGTATCAAGTAACAATGATGAAACATTCTTTTTTGTAATGTGTAATACAGAGCAAAAAGAAGAAATTGCTGAAAAACTAAGAGCTCTTGGTTTTAGTCAATTTAAAGCAGAAGAAAAAGTTACTCCTTTAAAGACTATACATGATTCAATAGATAGAATGGCTAAAATTGATTCAGAAAAGTTCTTTATCAAAGAAGAATTAGCTGATTTTGATGAGGAGTATAAAACTTTAGAATTAGTTAATGAATACTATGAAAATATGATTGTTAGAAAAGAAGCAACAGGTAACTTCTTAAAAACAGAAAATGTTATGGTCATTCAAGGATGGCTTGCTGCAGATGATGAAAAAGAACTTATTAATGTTGTAAAAAAGGTTGCAGGTGATGAAGCTTATCTTACTTTTGAAGATGTAAAAGAAGATGAGTATGATAAAGTACCTACAAAGCTTAAAAATAATGAGTTATGTACTTGTTTTGAAAGTATTACAGAGATGTATAGTACTCCAAAATATGATGAAATAGACCCTACACCACTTCTTACACCATTTTATCTATTATTCTTTGGAATGATGGTAGCAGATATGGGATATGGACTATTGATGATACTAGCTACAGGATTTGTACTTAAGAAATTTAAGTTAGATGAAGGAACAAGAAAATTTATTAAATTCTTCTTCTATTTAGGTTTCCCAACAATAGTTTTTGGAGCTATATATGGTGCGTTCTTTGGAGATTTAATACCAAGTTTACCAAGACTTATAGATACCAATAAAGATATTACAACAATATTAATACTTTCAATAGTACTTGGAGCAATTCAAATATTCTGTGGTCTTGGAATAAAGGCATATATGCTAATAAAAGCTGGAAAGCCATTAGATGCATTTTATGATGTTGGTTCATGGGTAATTACACTTATTTCATTAGGAGTAGTTCTTGTTGGTGCATTTGTAGGAGGAGTACCTTCTATAGTTAAAACTATAGCAATTGTTTTAATGATATTTGGAATGGTTGTTATTGTATTAACAAATGGTAGAGGTGCAGGAAGCAAAGCAGCAGAGCTTGGTCAAGGAGCATATGCATTATATGGAATTACAAGCTATGTAGGAGACCTTGTTTCTTATACAAGATTAATGGCATTAGGCTTAGCAGGTGGCTCACTTGCAGGTGCATTTAATATGATAATAGGATTATTTAGTAGCAATATAGTTGCACTAATACTATTTGGACCATTACTATTTGTATTTGGACACATATTTAACTTAGCTTTATCATTATTAGGAGCTTACGTTCACACATGTAGATTACAATATGTTGAATATTTTGGTAAGTTCTATGAAGGTGGAGGAAGAGCATTTACTCCATTTAAAGCAGAAGAAAAATATATAAATTTAAAAAAATAAAAAAATAATAATTTTTTAGGAGGATTTTTATAATGGAAATGACTTGGGTTCAATATTTAGCAGAAAATTTTGGAGGGTTTATTTTTGGAGCACTAGGTGTTGCTTTAGCTGTTGGTTTAGCAGGTATAGGTTCAGCAAAAGGGGTTGGACTTGCAGGAGAAGCAGTTTCAGGACTTTTAACAGAACAACCAGAAAAGTTTGGTAAGGCATTAATTCTTGAATTATTACCAGGTACACAAGGTTTATATGGATTCGTTGTAGGACTTATGGTTATGTTCTCTTTATCAACAGATACTACTTTAGCACAAGGTTTATATTTATTCTTAGCATGTTTACCAGTTGGTATTGCAGGTTTATTCTCAGGTATAGCTCAAGGTAAAGCAGCAGCAGCTTCAGTTCAAATATTAGCTAAGAAGCCAGAACATAACACTAAGGGTATAGTTTTAACAGCAATGGTTGAAACTTATGCATTATTAGGATTCGTTATATCATTATTATTAGTAATTCAATCATTTTAAGATTAAGGATGTGGAGCTATGTCAAATATAGGTAACTTGACTTCAAAAATCTTAAAGGATGCAGAAGTTAAAAGAGACAATATATTAGCAGTAGCAGAAGAAGAAAAAGCTAAAATCCTTAACAAGAAAAAAGATGAAGCAAAAACTTTAGAAGCTACAATGCTAGAAAAAGCTAAAAGTGAAGCTCAAACTAGAAAAGAAAGAGTTATTTCTAGTGCAGAACTTAAAGCAAGAAATGAAAAACTTCAAGCTAAGCAAACAGTAATTCAAGAAGTTTTTGAAAAGGCTGTTGAAGAACTTTGCAAGCTAGGAAAAGATGATTATTTAGCATTTATAAAAAATGGAGTTACTTCTTTAGCAATAACTGGAGATGAAAATCTAATTTTAAATGCAGAAGGACAAAAATTAGTTAATGATGATTTTATAAAATCAATTAACAAAGAATTATCTTCAAAAGGTAAGGCAGGAAACTTAAAATTAAGTTCAACTGTTGGAAGCTTTAAAGGTGGATTTATTTTAGAAAAGAATGGAATAGAAATAAACAATACTTTTGAAGCTTTAGTAGAATCTATGAAAGAAGAAATGCAACTAGAAGTGGCAAAGGCACTATTTAATTAAGGAGGTTTATTAATGGATAAAATGCAATTTACTCGAGTTGTACCAAGACTTAGAGTATTAGAGACTAGACTCCTTGATAAGACTAAAATAGACAGAATGATAGATTCAAATTCTGCTGAGGATGCATTAAAGGTGCTTCAAGAAACAGAGTATGCTAATGTAATGTCAAATGTAAAAAGACCAGAGGATTATGAAGAAATTTTAAGTGCTGAACTTAAGAGAATATATCATGAAATGTATGATATGTCCCCATGTAAAGAGCTTATAGATTTAATGGGTGTTAGATATGATTATCATAATATAAAAGTAATAATAAAAGGAATGTTCTTAAAGAAAGATTTATCAAGTATGTTTATTTCAGTAGGAAGAATTGATCCTTTTAAATTAAAGCTATCAATTGAAAGTGGAAGTTTATCAGAACTTTCATCAATAATGAAGAAGGCTGTAGAAGAAACAATAGATGATTATAATTCTAAACAAGATCCTCAAAGAATTGATATTATATTAGACAAATTTATGTTTGAAGATATGATGTCAATTTGTAAAAGTCTTAATGATACTTTTGCAGAAAAATATGTTAAAGCTACAATTGACTTAAATAATGTAAAAACTTTATTAAGAGTTAAAAAGCAAAATAAAGGTAGAGATTTCTTACTTTCAGTAGTAATTGATGGTGGATTTATTGATAAGGACACTCTTGTGGCATTACTTACAGATGCAACAGAAAATATTCCAAATAAATTAAGCTTCACTAATTATTCAGAAGTATTAAAAAATGGTGTGGATTCATATGTAAAGAGTGGTTCTGCTAGTCTACTTGAAAAATTAATTGATAATTACATAATGGACATTATGAAAGAAGCTAAAATGATTCCATTTGGAGGAGAACCTTTATTAGCATATATTTATGCAAAAGAAACAGAAATAAAAGTTGTTAGAATTATTATGGTTGGCAAACTCAATAATATTACTGGGGAAGTAATTAGAGAAAGGCTGCGTGATATTTATGTATAAGAAAATTGGTGTTGTTGGAGATAAAGATTCAGTTTTAGCATTTAAAGCTTTAGGAATAGACGTTTTCCCTGTTGTAGAACCTGATGAGGCTAGAAAAACTATAGATAAGATGGCAATGAATGATTACGCAGTTATATTTGTAACTGAACAAGTTGCAAAAGACATTGAAGAAACTATTGAAAGATACAATAGAATGACACTTCCAGCTGTAATATTAATTCCAAGTAATCAAGGAACATTAAATATAGGTACTCAAAGAATCAGTGATAACGTAGAAAAAGCTGTAGGCGTTAATATTTTATAGGAAGGAAGGTTGGTAAGGTGAAGACCGGAAAGATAATTAAAGTTTCAGGACCTTTAGTTGTTGCTGAAGGTATGGATGAAGCAAATATATATGATGTTTGTAAAGTTGGTGAAAAAGGTCTTATCGGAGAAATCATTGAAATGAGAGGAGATAAGGCATCAATTCAAGTATATGAAGAAACTTCAGGAATAGGACCTGGGGACCCAGTTATAACAACTGGAGAACCATTAAGCGTAGAGCTTGGACCAGGACTTATAGAATCAATGTTTGATGGAATACAAAGACCACTAGATGCTTTTATGGAAGCTGCTCAATCAGCATTCTTAAAGAAGGGTGTTGCAGTTCCATCATTAAATAGAGAAAAGAAGTGGCCTTTTGTTGCTACTGCTAAAGTAGGAGATAAAGTTTCTTCTGGTGATGTTATAGGTACAGTTCAAGAAACTACAGTTGTTGTTCAAAAAATAATGATTCCTTATGGAATTGAAGGTACAATAAAATCAATAACTAGTGGAGATTTCACAGTTGAAGAAGTTGTTGCAGTAGTTGAAACTGCTAATGGAGATAAAGAAGTTAAATTAATGCAAAAGTGGCCTGTAAGAAAAGGTAGACCATATGCACAAAAATTAAATCCAGTAGCTCCAATGACTACAGGACAAAGAGTTATTGATACTTTCTTCCCTGTAGCTAAGGGTGGAGCTGCTGCAGTACCAGGACCTTTCGGAGCTGGTAAAACAGTTGTTCAACACCAAATTGCAAAATGGGGAGATTCTGAAATAGTTGTTTATGTTGGTTGTGGTGAACGTGGAAACGAAATGACAGACGTTTTAAATGAATTCCCAGAACTAAAGGACCCAAAAACAGGTCAAAGCTTGATGAAGAGAACAGTTCTTATAGCTAATACTTCAAACATGCCAGTTGCAGCTAGAGAAGCTTCTATTTATACAGGAATTACAATAGCAGAATACTTCAGAGATATGGGTTACTCAGTTTCAATCATGGCAGACTCAACTTCAAGATGGGCAGAGGCTTTAAGAGAAATGTCTGGTAGACTTGAAGAAATGCCTGGTGATGAAGGTTATCCAGCTTACTTAGGTTCAAGACTTGCTGACTATTATGAAAGAGCTGGTAAGGTTGTATGCTTAGGTAAAGATGGAAGACAAGGTGCAATTACAGCAATTGGAGCTGTTTCACCTCCAGGTGGAGATATATCAGAACCAGTTTCACAATCTACACTTAGAATTGTTAAGGTGTTCTGGGGACTAGATTCTCAGCTTGCATACCAAAGACACTTCCCATCAATTAACTGGTTAAATTCATATTCATTATATCAAGATAGCATTGATAAGTGGATGGACGAAAATGTTGCACAAGATTGGTCTTCTTTAAGACAAGAATGTATGTCTTTACTTCAAGACGAAGCTAGCCTTCAAGAAATAGTAAGACTTGTTGGTATAGATGCTTTATCAGAAAGAGATAGATTAAAGCTTCAAGTTGCTAAGTCAATAAGAGAAGACTACTTACAACAAAATGGTTTCCATGAAATAGATACTTATACATCATTAGATAAGCAATACAAGATGTTAAAGCTTATAATCACTTTCAGAAGAGAAGCTGAAAGAGCATTAGATGCTGGTGTTTATTTAGATAAAATATTAGCACAAGATGAAATTATTGATAGAATAGCAAGAAGTAAGTATGTTCATGAAGATGAAATAGGAAAGATTGACCAAATTGCAGTAGATTTAAAAGCTACAATTGATGAATTAATTAAAGAGGGAGGTGTACTAGATGCTTAAGGAATACAGAACAGTTAGTGAAGTTGTTGGACCTTTGATGGTTGTTGAAGGTGTTGAAGGTGTTAAATATGATGAACTAGTTGAAATAGAATTACAAACTGGAGAAAAAAGAAGAGGTAAGGTTCTTGAAGTTAATGGCTCTAAAGCAATGGTACAAATCTTCGAAGGTTCTACAGGAATTAACTTAAAGGGTACTAAGGTTAAATTCTTAGGAAGACCACTTGAAATTGGTGTTTCTGAAGATATGTTAGGAAGAGTATTTGATGGAATGGGTAGACCAAATGATAATGGTCCTGAAATAATTCCAGAAGAAAGAAGAGATATAAACGGTGAAGCTATAAATCCAATGGCTAGAGACTATCCATCAGAATTTATTCAAACAGGTATTTCTGCTATTGATGGACTTAACACTCTAGTTAGAGGACAAAAACTTCCAGTGTTCTCTGCATCAGGTCTTCCTCATGCACAATTAGCAGCACAAATTGCAAGACAGGCAAAAGTTCTTAATTCAGATTCTAAATTTGCTGTTGTTTTTGCAGCTATAGGTATAACATTTGAAGAAGCACAATTCTTCGTTGATGAATTTAAAAAGACTGGTGCAATAGACAGGTCAGTTTTATTTATGAACTTAGCATCTGACCCAGCTATTGAAAGAATAGCTACTCCAAGAATGGCATTAACAACAGCTGAATTCTTAGCTTATGAAAAAGGAATGCACGTTCTTGTTATAATGACTGATATCACAAACTATGCAGAAGCATTAAGAGAAATATCAGCAGCAAGAAAGGAAGTTCCAGGAAGAAGAGGATATCCAGGATATCTTTACACTGACCTTTCAACTTTATATGAAAGAGCAGGAAGAATAAAAGGAAAAGAAGGTTCAATAACTCAAATTCCTATACTTACAATGCCAGAAGAAGATAAAACTCACCCAATTCCAGACTTAACTGGATATATTACTGAAGGACAAATAATACTTTCAAGAGAGTTATATAAGAAAGGTGTAATGCCTCCAATAGATGTTTTACCTTCACTATCAAGACTTAAAGATAAAGGTATTGGTAAGGGTAAGACAAGAGAAGACCATGCTGATACAATGAACCAATTATTCTCAGCTTATGCTCAAGGTAAGCAAGCAAAAGAATTATCAGCAATATTAGGTGAATCAGCACTATCAGAAACTGATAAAAAGCTTGCTAAGTTTGCAGAAGCCTTTGAAGAAGAATATGTTTCTCAAGGATTTAATACAAACAGAAGTATCGAAGAAACTTTAAATACTGGATGGAAGTTATTAAGTATGCTTCCTAAGACAGAACTTAAGAGAATTAGAGACGAATACCTTGAAAAATATATGCCAAGAAAGGAAGAATAGCCTATGGCGATGTTAAATGTTAATCCAACCAGAATGGAGCTTACTAAGCTAAAGAAAAGATTAGTAACCTCAAAAAGAAGTCATAAACTTCTAAAGGATAAGCAGGATGAGTTAATGAGACAATTTATAAATCTTATTAAATATAATAATACTTTAAGAAAAGAAGTTGAAGCTGAACTAGAAGGCTCTTTAAAAGATTTTGTTATGGCAAGAGCTGTAATGAGTTCAGAATTCTTAGAGGAAGCTATAGCTTGTCCAAAAGAGCATATCACTGTTGAAGTTGGTGAGAAGAATGTTATGAGTGTACCAGTTCCAGTAATGAACTTTAAGCGTGAGCTTGAAGGGGATGAGGGAAGTATTTTCCCTTATGGATTTGCAAATACTTCTTCTGAACTTGATGATGCTATATCTAAGTTATATAGTATACTTCCAAAGCTTCTAGAACTTGCAGAAGTAGAAAAATCAGGTCAACTTATGGCAGATGAAATTGAAAAAACTAGAAGAAGAGTTAATGCTCTTGAATATATGACAATTCCTCAGCTTGAAGAAACAATCAGGTACATAAGAATGAAGCTTGATGAAAATGAAAGAGCTGCTACTACAAGACTTATGAAAGTTAAGAGTATGATAAACCAAAGAGCATAAAATATTTTAAAAAGGATATTATATTTAGAAAAATTTTCTATTTATAATATCTTTTTTTACTTTAGATTTATTATTTTATGAAGCAGTAACTTAGAACTTGCCAATTAAAGCAATCGAATAACATAATCAACCTAAGATTTATTAAGGTAATATTAATATATTTGTAATTGATAAAAAAAACATATAATAGTATAATTCTTATGTAAATGGTTATAATTCAAGATGAGTTTGAATTATGTACAACAAGATAAGGAGTATATAATTTTATGAAATATATATTAGGAGTAGTGCTAACTTTTTTAGTTGTATATTTAATTATTCCAACATTAATGAAGTTAGCAATTAAGGTGGGTTTTACAGATAAACCAACCCAAAGAAAACAGCATAGGGGTCCTATTCCATTATGTGGAGGAATAGGAATGTATATAGCATTTTTTAGTATATATTTTCTACTTAGGGTGCAAAGGCTTGATTTTCAGATAGCAGTATTTATAAGTTCTACTTTAATCTTAGCAATAGGCTTAGTTGATGACCATTATAAATCTGTAGGCAAGGAATTCCCTATATATCCAAGGTTTGCAGTACAAATTATTGCAGCATTTATAGTATATAAAAATGGAGTTGTTTTTACTGGATTTGATAATCCTTTTGCAGATACATATATATTTCTTCCAGAGTGGCTTCAACTTATATTAACAATAACTTGGATATTTGGAGTTACTACTGTAATTAACTGGTCTGATGGAATGGATGGGTTAGCTGGAGGAATATCTTTAGTTTCTTGTTTTACATTTTTCTTTGCAGCAATAATATTAGGGCAGGAATGGTCTGCTTTAACATGTTGTGTTTTAGGTGGAGCTATACTTGGATTTTTAAAGTTTAATAAACATCCAGCAAAAATATTTATGGGTGATTCAGGGGCTAATCTTATAGGTTTTTTATTGAGTATAATAGCCTTAGATGGTGCTTTTAAAAGTACTACAGTAATGAGCCTTTTTATTCCAATACTAGCTTTAGCAGTACCTATATTTGACAATTTATTTGTTATATATAAAAGATTTCGTGAAGGAAAACCAGTGTATCAAGCAGATAGAAGTCAAATGCATTTTAGACTAAAAGAAAGAGGAATGAGTACAAATCAAGTTGTAAGCTACATAATATTAATAAGCTTAGTTTGCAGTCTTACTTCCATAGTGCTTCTTTTATTAAAAAGATAAATCATTAGCTTAGTTGAAACTAAGCATATATTTTAGTATTATTATACCTAAAGAGAAAGTTTTCTTTAGGTATTTTTTTCTAATCAATTAAAAAAAGATAGTGATTAGAGAAAATTTTATATGTAAATTTACAAAGCTTTTAATTAGTTTTAAAGATAAAAAATAGGAGGAATTATATCAATGGAAAAAGTAGAAAGTTTTGAATTAGACCATAGAAAGGTTAAGGCACCTTATGTAAGAAAATGTTGTGTTTTAAATGGAGAAAAAGGAGATAAAATAAGCAAATTTGATTTAAGATTTCTTCAACCTAATAAGGAATCATTTGGAACAGCTGCTATGCATGGACTTGAACATTTATTAGCTCATCAACTTAGAGTTTATTTAGATGGAGTTATAGATTTATCTCCAATGGGATGTAGAACAGGATTTTATTTAAGTATATGGGGAGATAGAGAGTCAGAAGAAATAAAAAATGCTTTAGAAAGTGCATTAAAAGATGTATTAAAAGCTGAAGAAATGCCTGCTGCAAATGAAATACAGTGTGGAAACTATAGAGATTTATCATTATTTGGTGCAAAGGAATATGCAAAAGAAGTTTTAGAAAAAGGATTTTCTTTAAATATTTATGGTGAATAAAATGTTTAAATTGGGTGAATTAATTATTCCTAGAGAAGAAGTCCTTAGATATTTAGGACATAAATCTTCTCAAAAGATAGATGATAATATTAATAATTTAATTGATGAATGTATTGAAGAAACTAAAAAAATAATAAATCCTAAATTTGTTTTTGCAGAATATACAAAAACATTAATTGATAATGGTGTTAAAATTGATGGTACAAATTTAATTTTAGAAGGAAATGACATAAAAAAACATTTAAAGTCTGCAAAAAAAGTAGTTTTAATGGCTGTAACTTTAGGAAACAACATAGAGCAAAAAACAAGATTGTATGAAAGAATAAATCTTACAAAAGCAGTAATCTTAGACTCTTGTGCAACAACAGCAGTTGAAGAAATATGTGATAAAATTGAGGAATATGTTAAAGAAGAAGCTTTAAAAGAGGATTTAGGGATAACATTTAGGTATAGCCCAGGGTATGGAGACTTACCATTAGATGTACAGAAAAATTTTGTGAATACATTAAGAGCAGATAAAACTATAGGACTTACAGTTTCAGAAAATAATTTATTAATGCCAAGAAAATCTGTAACAGCTATAATAGGGCTAATTCCAAAAGATATGGAAGTTAAGAAAAGAGGCTGTGAGGTTTGTAAAAACTATGAAAATTGTAGTTTTAGAAAAGAGGGGAAAAGCTGTGGAAATTAGAGAATTAATAAAAGATAATATTTTGGTATTTGATGGAGCTATGGGAACAATGCTTCAAAAAAATGGATTAAAGCTTGGGGAAAATCCAGAAGTTTTAAATATAAGAGAAAGAGAAATAATAAAAAAGATACATAAAGAATATATAGACAATGGAGCAATGGTTATTTCAACAAATACCTTTGGAGCAAATGAACTAAAGCTTGAAAGTACTGGCTTTTCTGTAGAAGAAATTATAGATTCTGCTGTAAAGATAGCACAGGAAGCAAGAGAAGACAAAGATGTTTATATAGCATTAGATGTTGGACCAATAGGACATCTTTTAGAACCTATGGGAACTTTAAGCTTTGATAGAGCTTATGAAATCTTTAAAAGACAGGTTGTTCAAGGAGAAAAGTCTGGAGTAGATTTAATTCTTTTAGAAACAATGACAGACCTTTATGAAACAAAGGCGGCACTTCTTGCAGTTAAGGAAAACACTAATTTGCCAGTATTTTGTACAATGTCTTTTGAGGAAAATGGAAGAACATTTACAGGATGTACTCCAGAAAGTATGGCAATAACTTTAGAAGGACTAGGTGCAGATGCTGTGGGGGTTAACTGTTCTTTAGGACCTAAAGAATTAATGCCTATAGTAAAAAGAATAATATCTTCAACAAATCTTCCAGTAATGACTCAACCAAATGCAGGACTTCCTAAGATATCATTTGGAGAAACTGTTTATGATATAACAGTAGATGAATTTTCAGGCTGGATTAAGAAGTTTGTAGATGAAGGTGTTAGCATAATTGGAGGTTGCTGTGGTACAACTCCACAATTTACAAAGGCACTTAGAGAAATTGCAGATAATAATAAAAGAATACAAAGAGAAAAGGTAAGTTTTTCAGCTGTATGTACACCTTCAAAAGTGGTAAAAATTGAAGGGGTAAAGGTAATTGGAGAAAGAATTAATCCAACAGGTAAAAAAATATTTAAAGAAGCTTTAAAAAATAATGATTTAGATTATGTTTTAAAACAAGCTATTGAGCAGGTAGAGGCAGGTGCTGAAATATTAGATGTAAATGTAGGAGCTCCTGAAGTAGATGAAAAAGAAATGATGCTAAAGGTAATTAAAGAAATTCAAAGCATTATAGATGCTCCTCTTCAAATAGATTCATCTTACCCTGATATAATAGAAGCAGGTCTTAGAAAATATAATGGAAAACCTATTGTAAACTCTGTTAATGGTGAAGATGAGGTTTTAGATAAAATCCTTCCTGTAGTTAAAAAGTATGGAGCAAGTGTTGTTGGGTTAACACTAGATAAGAGAGGAATTCCACCAACTTGTGAAGAAAGATTTAAAATAGCTCAAAAGATAGTGAAAAGAGCTGCTGATTATGGAATAGATAAAAAGGATGTATTTATAGACTGTTTAGTTTTAACAGCATCTGCTCAACAAGCTGAAGTTCAAGAAACATTAAAGGCTGTTAGAAAAGTAAAGGAAGAATTAGGAGTAAAAACTCTTTTAGGAGTTTCTAATATTTCATTTGGTCTTCCTTGCAGAGATTTAATTAATGAAACATTTTTAGCTTTAGCTATTGCAAATGGATTGGACTTACCTATAATGAACCCTAATAGTAGAGGAATGATGGATGTTATAAATTCATATAATGTTCTTGCAAATATAGATAAAGGCTCAGAAAAATTCATTTCTTTATATGGTAATGCAAAGGTTGAAAGAGGAGTAAAAACAACAGAAAGCAAAACTGACAATAAAGATTCAGAAGAAAAAGATATAAAATATATTGTCATAAAAGGCCTTAAAGATGAAGCAGCTAAAGCAACAGAAGAAGCTTTAGAAAATATGGAAGAGCTTGAAGTTGTAAATGAACTTTTAATTCCAGCCCTTGATGAAGTAGGAAAGAAGTATGAAGTAGGAGAAATATTCCTTCCACAACTTATACAATCTGCAGAAACAGTGCAAAAAGCTTTTGAAGTTATAAAAGGAAGACTTGTTTTAAAAAATGAAACAGGAATTTCAAAGGGAAAAATAATTTTAGCTACAGTTCAAGGAGATATTCATGATATTGGAAAGAATATAGTTAAGGTTATATTAGAAAACTATGGATATGAAGTAATAGATTTAGGAAAAGATGTTCCTATAGAAACTGTAGTTGAAGAAACAGAAAAAAATAATGTAAAACTTGTTGGATTAAGTGCTCTTATGACAACTACCTTAAAGAGTATGGAAGCTACAATAAAGGCATTAAAAGAAAATGGATATAAAGGTGAAGTGCTTGTAGGTGGTGCTGTTCTTACACCAGAATATGCAGATATGATAGGAGCAGATTATTATGCAAAGGATGCAAAGGAATCTGCAGAAATAGCTAAAAAAGTATTTAGTTAAAATAAAAAAATAGAAAAGTTATATTTAAAATCTTAGGTTTATTTAATGAATCTAAGATTTTTTTTAACTATGTTCATTAAGATTATATTTTTTGTTATAATGGTAAAAGTGATTTTTTTAAAGGCAGGTAGTTTTATGGAAGATAAAATTCAAGAAGAGAGAGAAATTCTTTCAATTAAAAGAAAGCTTATAGAAGATGAATTAGAAGAAAAACAAAAAAATCTTGATAATGTAGAAAGCAAATTTAGAGAATTAAGCAAAGAAGCTAAAGGGAGTTATAATGAAGAAAAAGAAACTACAGAGAAAATTTATAATGTTTTAGCTAAAGATATTACTAGCTTTAAAGAGGCTTTGGATGCACCTTATTTTGGAAGAATTGATTTTAGAGAACATAAAAAACTTGATGAAAGTATTTATATAGGAAAAAAGGGAATAATTAATACTAAAGAAGGAGAAGAAGTTGTAGTAGATTGGAGAGCACCAGTTGCAGACCTTTATTATAGTGGAACAGGAGGAGAAGCAAGCTATAAAGCACCAGGAGGAGTTATAAATGGTGTACTTACTCTTAAAAGAAAGTTTTTATTTAAGAATGGAGATATAAAAGAAATTTTTGATGAAGGATTAAACGAGCTTATGATAAATGGGGAAGAAGGAAAAGAGCTTGTTGATGAATTTTTAAAGATAAATCTAGAGGAAAGTAGAGGAAAAAAGCTTAAAGAAGTTGTTGCAACAATTCAAAAGGAACAAAATGATATAATAAGATGGCCTAAAAATCTTCCAATAATAGTTCAAGGTTCTGCAGGTTCAGGAAAAACTACAATAGCTCTTCATAGATTGGCATATTTAATATATAGATATAGAGATACTATGAAGGGAAATGATATTCTAGTTTTAGCTCCAAATACTTTATTTTTAGATTATATATCAGAAATCTTACCAAGTCTTGGAGCAGGAGAAGTTAAACAAAGCACATTTGAAAATCTTGTTTCTAAGCAATTTAAAATAAAGGGGAAAATATACAATAAAGATGAAAAGCTAAAGGTTGTAATGGAAGAAAAAGATAAGAGTAAAATTGATTTAATATTAAAATCTTCAAGCCTTAGAGGGTCAATGGAATTTAGAAAAATGCTTGATAGATATATATCTTTAATAGAAGGAGAAGCATTAGAGATAAAACACATTATGATAGGTGATGAAATCCTATTTAATAGAAAAGAAATACAAAGATTATATACTAAAGATTTGAGAAGCTATCCTATAAATAAGAGAAAAGATGAAATAAAAAGATATTTAAATTTAAAGCTAAAAGAGAGAACAGAACAACTTATATTAAAAGTAGATAGAGCATGGGAAGGAAAGATTCAAAGCATAAGAAACAGTTTAGAGGATTCTCAAGAAAGAAGAGAGAAGCTTATAGAAATTTATAATGAACGAGATAAGATAAAGGATAACATAAAAAAGAACTCCAAAAATGAATTTAATGATTATTTTAAAAGATGGAGAGGAATTAACTCAAAGGACATATATTATAACTTTTTTAATGATGAAGAACTGTTTTGTATAGTAGCAGAAGGAAAGGTCTCTAAAGATTTATATGTCTTTATGAAGGAAGAATATAATAAAAACTATAATGAAAACATAATTGATGAAGATGATTTAGCAGCTCTTTCATATATAAGAATACTTCTTGAAGGAGTTGAAGAAAAAGAGAAATACCAGCATATTGTAGTAGATGAAGTTCAAGATTATAGTCCATTTCAGGTATATGTTGTAAATAAATTAGCAAAGGGAAATTCTTTAACATTAGTTGGAGATTTAGCTCAAGGAATTTATTATTATAAGGGAATTGAAAAGTGGGAAGATATAACTGAAGGCTTATTTAATGGAGATGCCACTTATATTCAATTAACACAAAGTTACAGGTCAACTGTGGAAATTATAGATTTTGCAAAAAAAGCATTAGAATCACAAAATCTTGGTCTTAAAAATGCACTTCCAGTGTTAAGACATGGTGAAAAGCCTAAGATAATAGATGTTGTTTCAGAAGATGATTTTGGTAAAAAAATTGATGAAATAGTTAAAGAAGTATTAGAAAAAGAAAAAAATAGTATTGCTATAATAACTAAAAATGAAAAAGAGGCTTTAGAATTATCTAAAGTTTTAAAAAGAAAGAGTAAAAATAAATTTACTTTAATAAAAGGTAAAGAAAAAGCAATGAATAGCAATTTTGTTATAATTCCATCATATTTAACTAAAGGGTTAGAATTTGATGCTACTATAATATTTAATCCAAGCGAAGAAACTTATAAAAATAATTTATTAGATGAAAGACTTCTTTATGTTTCTTTAACTAGATCACTTCATTTAGAATATATTATTCAAAAAGATGAGATAACTAAGTTGATAAAATAATAAAAATATTGTGAATTTTAATAAAATACGGTAATATAGGAATATAAGTAAGAATAAGGAGATGATTTATAAATGGAAGAAAGACAAATCATGTCTTTTAAGGACGAAGATGGTAATAAAGTTAATTTTGAAGCAATAGCAAGAATATATTTAGAAGATAAGGAATATCTATTATTATCACAGCTAAATGATGAAAACGGAGATATACTTATATTTAGAGTTGATAATATAGAAGGAAAAGAAGAATTAAATTTAGTGGAAGATGATAAAGAATTCCTTGCGGTTAAAAAAGAATATAAAAAATTAATTTATTAGGAAGTGTTTACATATGGAAATATCAGAAGTAGAAGATTTTTTAAAAAATAATGGTTTATCAGAAATAGAAGAGATAGATAATGAGGAAAATTATTCTGTAATTAAGTTTTATTATGATTTTGATAAAGATGAATTAAGTGCAGCAAGAGCTTATGCAAATGAGGAAAGTGACTTAGAAAGTGAAAGTGCAGAATGGTACACTGACTGGTATTTAAGCTATTTAAGCGATTTAGCAAAGGATAATGTAGAAGAAATAATGGAAGAATTAAGCGAAGAATTTGAAGTCATAACAGCCTGTAAAGCTTTAGAAATGACAGCTAAATCAGCTGATTATATGAAATTTATAGCAATAATAACAAATGAAGAAATTGACGATATAGACGATATGTTAATGGAATATATAGAATAAAATAATATATTGCATTGCAAAAAGAATGTGATATAATGTTAATAGAACAATTCCTGATGTGTGCGACAAGCTTATTATGTTCAACCTACATTATATATACGGGATTCGCAATATGGTTATAGATGTCGGGCTTTAGTAACTAGAAGAAGGCAGAAGTAATCTGAAGCTTAACCCACCTGCGAGTAGCAGGTTTGGATATATAGGCACCGGCATGTTGGGAAATAATAGCATTCAATACCTCAAGCTTTAAGTTGGGGTATTTTTTTGTTATTAGAAAATTATTGCTATAAAATGTCGAAAGAAATATTGATAATATAAGAAAATATATGTAAAATAAATTTAAATAGATATATAAGGAGTAGTTTTAGATGGATTTAAAAGAAAAAATAAATTCAATGAAAATAGAAGAGGTTATTGAAAATATTAATTCTCTTTATAAAAAAAGCCAAGAAGAAGGTTTAACAGAAGAAGAAAAGGAGTTACAACAGCTTTTTAGAAGAAGATATTTAGACAATGTAAAACGTAACTTTAAAGCACAATTAGATTGTATAGAACCAAGGAAAAAAGGGGATGAAAAATAAGTGGCATCAGTAACAATAAAAAAGTTTATAGAAGATTTTAAGTTAGAAGTATTACTTGAAGGGGAGGAAGATAAATTAATAACAGTAAACGATGTTAATAGACCAGGGCTTCAGCTTGCAGGTTTTTATAATTACTTTAATCCAGAAAGACTTCAAGTAATAGGAAAAGCAGAGTGGAGCTTTTTAGAAGATATGAAAGCAGAAGTGAGAAAAAAGAGATTAAAAAAATTTTTTTCCTATGAGAATTTAGGTTGTGTTGTAATATCAAGAGATTTAGAACCTCATAAAGAACTTATAGAAGCGGCTAAAAACAAGAAAATATGGGTTTTAAGAAGTAATCTTGCAACTACAAAGCTTGTAACAAATTACACTATGTATATGGCTGATAATTTGGCACCAGAAACAAGAATACATGGAGTTTTAATGGATGTTTATGGAGTAGGAATTTTAATAACAGGAGAAAGTGGAATTGGCAAAAGCGAAGTTGCTTTAGAGCTTATAAAAAGAGGTCATAGATTAGTTACTGATGATGCAGTAGATATTAAAGAAGTTGATGGAGAACTTTTAGGGTCTTCACCTGAAATTACATTTGGAATGCTTGAAGTAAGAGGAATTGGAATAATTGATGTAACTGCATTATATGGTTTAAGTTCTGTTCAATCTAAAAAAAGAATAACTTTAGCAATGCATTTTGAACGTTGGAAGGACGATTCTGATTATGATAGATTAGGAATTGATGATGAATATATGGAAATATTAGGAGTGAAAGTCAAAAAACTTACCCTTCCAGTAAGACCAGGAAGAAATATAGCAGTTATTATTGAAGCAGCAGCAGTTAACTATAGACATTCTAAAATGTCTGATGTAACAGCAGTAGATACTATTACAGCTAGAATGAATGCAGTAAGTGATACAAAATAATTTTGTATCACTTTAATTTTAGAAATTTATGTAATATATTAAGAATAATATTCATTGCAAAAAGCCTTTAAATATTTTTCTTCTAAATCCATACAGCCAATATCTCCATGTCTAGTATCTCCATTAAAATCACCATGACAATCAGAGCCTGCACTTATAAGAAGATTATTTTCTAAAGCAAAATTAATAAATCTTTTTTCATCATCCTTTGAATTTTGAAAATAAACTGCTTCAATTCCATCAAAGCCAAAGGCAAGAAAATCTGTAATAGGAGATTTTTTTATTAAAATAGGATGAGCTAAAAACACTAAAGCATTATGCTTTCTTAAGATATTTATTCCTTCTTCAGGTGAAATTTTGGTTGTAGGAACATATGCAGGACAGTCTTTTCCAATAAGTTTTTTAAATATTTCATCTTTTGTATAATTATATCCACTTTCTATAATTTCATATGCAATATGAGGTCTAGCAATAACATTTCCATTTGCTTTTTTAAAAATCTTATCTTTATCAATTATAATATTAAATTCTTCTTTAAGCTTTTCAATCATCTTTATAGCTCTTATATTACGTCTTTCTTTAAGTTCATCAAGATAATTAATAAGTTTTTTATCTTTATAGCTTTCATCTTTAAAAAACCCTAAAATATGAATGCTTTCTTTATTATAGTTAGTAGAAAGCTCAATTCCAGGAATAAAATTTATACCTAAGGATTTAGCCTTTGCTTTAGCTATATCTAATCCTGAAACAGTATCATGGTCTGTTAAAGCTAAGTATTTTACAGATTTTTCATAAGCTCTTTTTACTACATTTTCTGGAGTAAGAAGACCATCAGAACAGGTGCTATGAACATGAAAATCAACTTTTGTCATTATAATATCTCCTTTCAATTTATAAATATGTTATAATTTAATTTGTTATTTTATATTATCAAAAAATTATATCATTTGCTAAGTTTTAAATAACTAGATAGCTAATAATATATTTATTCTAATTTTTATTTTATAGTAAATGATATAAATTTTAAATAGTAGAAAAAGTTAATAAGTTTAAGGAGAAAAATTTATGTTACTAATGATAGATAATTATGATTCATTTGTTTATAACTTAGTAAGGTATATTAGGGAGTTAGATGAGGAAATATTAGTTTATAGAAATGATAAAATAACCTTAGAAAACATAAAACAAAAAGATATTCAAGGTATAATAATATCTCCAGGACCTAAGGAGCCTACAAAGTCTGGTATATGTTTAGACATAATAAATGAATTTAAGGGAAAATTACCTATACTAGGAATATGTTTGGGACATCAATGTATAGGATATTCCTTTGGAGGAAAAATAAAAAAGGGAGAGTATCCTGTACATGGTAAAATAAGTGAAGTTTATCATAACAATAAAGGAATATTTAAAGATTTAAAAAATCCACTAAAAGTTACAAGATATCATTCACTCATTATAGATAGAGAAAATCTACCAAATGAAATAGAAATAACAGCAGAAACAAAAGATAAAGTGATAATGGGAATACAACATAAATTTTATCCTATATATGGAGTGCAGTTTCATCCAGAAGCAGAGCTTACAGAGGAAGGACATAAACTTTTAAATAATTTTATTATGGAGTGTAAAAATTTTGAGAGAAATAAACTTTAAAATAAAGGAACTAAAAAAGAATCTTAATCCATTTTATGTATATAATATATTTAAAGATGAACTAAATAGTGTTTTTTTAGACAGTTCCAAAGAAGATAAAAATTTATCAAAGTTTTCTTTTATAGGAATAAATCCATTTTGTAATTTTACATATAAAAATGGAAAAGGATATATAAATGGAGAAGAAATACAAGAAAAAGACCCTTTTATAGCATTAGAGAAGCTTGTGAATAAATATAAAATTAATTATGATAGTAGTATTCCATTTATAGCAGGAGCTATAGGATATTTTTCTTATGATATAGGTAGAACAATAGAAGTTCTTCCAAGTACAGCAAAAAAAGAATTAGAAATTCCAGATGCTATATTTAATTTTTATAATAATCTTATAATATTTGACCTTCAAAATAAGAAAACATTTATTTCATCTTTAGGAATGGGAGAGGAAATAGAAGATATTGAAGAAAAGCTAAAAGATTATAAAGAGATTTCAGAGCCTAAAGTACTAGAAAGCAATAATAAATTTATTTCAAACTTTGAAAAAGAAGATTATGAAAAGGAAATTTTAAAGCTTAGGGAATATATAAGAAGTGGTGATGTTTATATAGCAAATATGACAAGGCAGGTATGGTGCTATAATAAAGAAAATTCATTTTCTATTTATGAAAAGCTTAGGAGTATAAATAAAGCTCCCTTTTCAGTATATATGAATTTCAAAGATTTTCAAGTTATAAGTTCATCACCTGAAAGATTTTTATATGTAAAAGATGGAATTGTACACACTAGACCTATAAAAGGAACAAGACCAAGAGGAAAAAATCCATTAGAGGATATGAAAAATAGGAAAGCACTTGAAAACTCAGAAAAAGATAAAGCTGAGCTTTTAATGATTGTAGATTTAGAAAGAAATGATTTAAGTAAGGTATGTAAACCAAATTCAGTTAAGGTTACAGAACTTTTTAAAATAGAAGAATATGCAACAGTATTTCATCTTGTTTCAACAATAGAGGGAGAATTAGAAGATGGAGTGTCTGCTGTAAAATGTATAAGAGAATGTTTCCCAGGAGGGTCTATAACAGGTGCACCTAAAATAAGAGCTATGGAAATAATTGAAGAGCTTGAAGGATTAAGAAGAAACTTATATACAGGTTCTATAGGTTATTTTGATTTAAGGGGAAATTGTGATTTTAATATAGTCATAAGAACAATAATTAAAAAAGATGATAAAGCCTACTTTGGGGTAGGAGGAGGAATAACTTGGGATTCTAAAGAAGAAGACGAGTGGTTTGAGACAATAGATAAAGGAAAGGCATTAATGAAGGTGTTATAAATGAGAAGAATTATATATAAACAAGGAGAAGCTATTTTAGATGAAGGAATTTTTTTTGGAAAAGGAGTTTTTGAAACAATACTTTTTCTTGAAAAACCAATATTTTTAAAAGAGCATATAGGAAGATTAAAAAACGGAATGAAGGAGCTTGGCTTAGAAGAATTAGAAGAAGAAATGCTTCTTGACTATATTTCACTTAATTTTATAAAAAATAAGGCTGTAAAAATTTTAGTTACTCCTCAAAACATTATAATAACAGAAAGAAAAATACCATATATAGAAGAAGATTATATTGAAGGAAGTAGCTTAAAATTATCAAAGGTAAGAAGAAATAGCACTTCAATGCTTTGTTACATAAAATCAACAAATTATATAGAAAATATAATTGAAAAAAATAAAGCAAAGGAAGATGGCTTTAAGGATGTTTTATTTTTAAATGAAAATGGATATTTATCAGAAACAAGTTGTGCTAATATATTCATTGTAAAAAATAATAAGATATATACTCCAAAAGTAAGTTGTGGTTTGCTAAATGGAATAATAAGAATGTGGGTAGTTAAAAACTTCCCTATAATAGAAACAGAACTAACATTAGATGATTTAAAAAATGCAGATGAAGTATTCATTACAAATAGTTTAATGGGAATAATGAAGGTTAAGAAATTTGAAAATATAGAATATAAAAATAATAAAATAATAAAAAATATTCAATTAGCATACCAAGAGGCAATACAAAAGTAGGGGGCTAAAGATGAATAATCTAGATATCATCATAAATAATCCTAAATATAAAGAATATTTAAGAAAGCTTGAAGAGTTTGAAAAAGAAAGGATTTTTTGCAGACATACATTAGAACACTTTTTAGATGTAGCAAGAATATCATATATACAAGTATTAGAAAATGATATGAAATATTCTAAAGAAGTTATATATGCTATAGCTCTTCTTCATGATATTGGAAGGGTTTTAGAATATGAAAAAGGCATTCCACACCATGAAGGAAGTGTAATTCTTTCAAAGGAATTATTAGAAGAAACTAATTTTTCAGATGAAGAGAAAAAGAATATATTAAATGCTATTAATAATCATAGAAGTGATTCAGATGATGAACTTTCAATTTTAATATATAAAAGTGATAAGCTTTCAAGAAACTGTTTTAACTGTAAGGCAAAAGAAGAGTGTTATTGGGATGAAAGTAAAAAAAATTATTCTATAAAATTTTAATAAGAAAGAGGGCTTTATAAGATGAAAATTGGTAATAAAGAATTTGTTTTAGGTGAAAGAACTTATATTATGGGAATTTTAAATGTTACTCCAGATTCTTTTTCAGATGGAGGAAAATTTAATGAACTAGAAACAGCAGTAAAAAGAGCAGAACAAATGATAAAAGATGGTGCAGATATAATCGATATAGGAGGAGAATCTACAAGACCTAACTTTCAAGCAGTTGAAGCAGATGAAGAAATAAAGAGGGTTTTACCAATAATAAAGGCAATAAGAGAAAAGTTTGATATTCCAATATCAATAGATACATATAAAGCAAAAACAGCAGAGGAAGCAATAAAAGCTGGTGCCAATTTAATTAATGATGTATGGGGCTTTAAAAAGGATAAAGATATGGCAAAAGTTGCTGCAAAATATCAAGTTCCTTGTATATTAATGCATAATAGAGAAAACATACCATATAAAGACTTAATGAAGGATGTTATAAGTGACCTTATAGAAAGTATAGATTTAGCATTAGAAGCAGGAGTAAAGAGAGAAAATATCATATTAGACCCAGGTATAGGATTTGCTAAAACTTATGAAGAAAACTTAATTGTTATGAATAATCTTGAGGAGATAAAAGAATTAGAGCTTCCAATACTTTTAGGTACATCAAGAAAATCAATGATAGGAAATACATTAAATTTACCAGTAGACCAAAGAGTTGAGGGAACAGTAGCAACAACAGTAATTGGAATAATGAAGGGTTGTGAATTTATAAGAGTTCATGATGTGTTAGAGAATAAAAGAGCGGCAGTAATGACAGATAAGATATTATCAGCTAAATAGAAGAGGGGTTTTATGGATAAGATATATTTAAAAAATGTTGAAATATTTGCAAATCATGGCGTGTTTCAAGAGGAAAAGACCTTAGGACAAAAGTTTATTTTAGATTTAGAATTAACTTTAAGTTTAGAAGAGGCTGGAAAAACTGGAGATTTAACTAAAAGTGTTCATTATGGAGAGCTTTGTCATGGTATAGAAAAAGAATTTACAAAGGTTTCTTATGACTTAATTGAAACTGCTGCAGAAAAGGTAGCAGAATATACTTTAGTTAATTATCCAATAGTTGAAAGTGTAAAAGTTACATTAAAAAAGCCATGGGCACCAATAGGAAGACATTTAGATTATGCAGCAGTTGAAATTGAAAGAGGATGGCATGAAGCATATCTTTCAATAGGAAGCAATATGGGAGATAAAGAGAAAAATCTTAATGAGGCAATAGAATTTATAGGAAAGTTAGAAAATACAAAGATAGAAAAAATATCTTCATTTATAGTTACAGAACCTTGGGGCTATTTAGAACAAGATGAATTTTTAAATGGAGCATTAAAAATAAAAACACTATTATCTCCAAAAGACTTATTAAAAAAGCTATTAAATATTGAAAATGAAATGAAGAGAGTAAGAGAGCTAAGATGGGGACCAAGAATAATTGATATAGATATAGTTTTCTATGATAATTTAATATCAGAAGATGAAGAGCTTATTTTACCTCATCCAAGAATGGAAGAAAGATATTTTGTATTAAAACCTCTAAATGAGTTATGTCCAAATAAAGTACATCCATTACTGAATAAAAGAGTATTTAGACTTTTACAAAAGGTTGAAGAAAATTCAAATTAAAAATTTTTGATTTAGTTAAAGCAGAGTAAATATATTATTTTGTCTAATAGGACAGAAAGAAAATATATTTATTCTGCTCTTTTTAATTAGCCAGAAAGTTTAGCTCTGTTTTTTATGTGATTGCAAAAATCATATAGGTTATATCTTAAAGGTACATTTTCAGAAGTTATAATATCTTCAGGAAATACACCATCCCAAGGGTAAACAGTAACTAAATTTTCATCATAAACATTAAATATATACTTACTATCTTTAAATTCAATTACAAGATGAAAGGCTTCTTTATTAGAAATATCATCACTCTTTTTTAAATAATTAGAGGTGGTTAAAGAACTTAGAAAATTTTCAATTATGACTTGTTCCTCCTTATCTATAAGTGTGTTTTTTGAAACATCTGTATCAAACATTGTTAAGGTATAGTCTTCATTATTTAAAATTTTAAAGTAGATTTCATTAGAGTAGTAGTTTATACTTTCTTTTTTTTTAAGATTTATGTATTTAGGATTGTTAATATCACATCCAATAAGAAATAGTGAAAGTATCATAAATATAATTAATTTCTTACTTTTCATAAAGTCACCCCTAACTTTGAAGTACAATAAAAGTTTATTAAATATAAATATTATTTATAACAAAAAGTATATTTGAAAAACTTTATTAATAAACTAAATATGAAGAAAATAAGAGGAGATTTTATGTATATAATAGCAACTGTAGGACCAAGCACTAAAGAAAAAAGAGTTATAAAAGAAATAGTGAAAGCTGGAGCTAATGTTCTTAGACTAAATTTTTCCCATGGTAGCTATGAGGAGTTTTCAAAAATAATAAAGATAGCGAAAGAGGCTGACAAAAATATACATATACTTCAAGATTTATCAGGAAGAAAAATAAGGGTATCATATAAGCTTAAAAATGTTTTAAAAATTTATGATAAAGAAAAGGTGTTATTTTGTGGAGAGGATATTTATAAAAAAGAAGGACAAAATGAAGCCTTTAGTAGTAAGAAAATCATTCCTTTAAATCTATGTAATGAGATTTTAATAAAAAATACTATTGAAGAAATAACTATGAAAGATAATACAATGAAATTTAAAATATTGAGCATAGGTTCTTCAGGAGTATTAACAGAAGCTATTAAAGGTGGAATGGTAAGAGCTGAAAAAGGGTGTAATATAAAAGGATTTAAAAGAGAGAGCTTAGAGTTATCTACAAAAGATAAAATAGATTTACAGTGGGCAGTAGAAAATAAAATTGATATAATAAGTGTTTCTTTTGTAGAGAAAAGAGATGATATATGTAATATAAAAAGATATTTAGATAGTAAAAATTTTAAATCTATCATATGGGCAAAAATTGAAACCCCAAAAGGAATAGAAAATATTAAAGAAATATTAGAAGAGGCTGATGGCATAATAATAGGAAGAGGTGACCTTATACCAGAAAGTTCAATAACTTATGTACCAATTTATCAAGATATGATAATTAAAGCGTCAAAGGGAAAGGATATCATTATAGCAACTCATATTTTAAATAGTATGAGAGATGGAATGGAGGCTAAGTTATCTGAGGTTGAGAGTATTTTTAATCATTTGAAAAATGGAGTAAATGGATTTCTTCTTGCAGGGGAAACATCTATTGGAAAGGTGCCAATAAGCACAGTAGAATTTTTAAGAAATTTAATTAGTGAATATAGGAGTATGAAAGTATTTTAATTATGAAGAAAAATAAAACATATATTTTAATGTTATTATGGATTTCGTTAGGAGTTATATTAATATATATTTTGTATAAAACTTTTAAGGTATTTTCGTGAAAATATATTGACAAAAAAACTAATTTAGCATATTATATAAGCATAAACAGCAAAGGCGCTGTAGGATTAAAAAATTCCTACAGCGCCTTTTGTGTTAAGGGAGTGTTTAATAACACAGCTATCATTCATTTTAATTATAGGTTTACTAGGGGCACTAATGTTTATTAATCCTCTTTGAGTATTTTGGTATTTTGGTTTACAGTCACTCCCTTAGACTGACAAAACATTAGTGCTTGTTAGTAAGCAAAACTTTACACAAAGGCGTGTATTCTATTTAGAGCTTAATTTTTATATAAGTATTTAAGTTCAAAATAAAATATAGGTCTATTTTTTATTTTTAAGGGGGAATTTCTATGGAACAATTTTCATCAGTAGATACCATATGGGTATTGTTGGGAGCAGTATTGGTATTCTTCATGCAAGCAGGTTTTGCTATGGTAGAAACAGGGTTTACTAGAGCAAAGAATGCAGGTAACATTATAATGAAGAATTTGATGGACTTTGCTATTGGTACTTTAGCATTTTGGGTAATTGGTTTTGGACTTCTTATGGGAGAAGGAAATGGATTTATTGGAACAATAGATTTATTAATAAGAGGTGATTATTCACACTTAGGATTAACTTTTCCACTTCCAGTATATATAATTTTCCAAACAGTTTTCTGTGCAACAGCAGCAACAATAGTTTCTGGTGCTATGGCAGAAAGAACTAAGTTCTCTTCATATTGTATATATAGCTTAATTATAAGCTTAGTTGTATATCCTATATCAGGTCACTGGATATGGGGAGGCGGATGGCTTTCACAAAGAGGATTCCATGATTTTGCTGGTTCAACAGCAGTTCACATGGTTGGTGGTGTAGCAGCATTAATAGGTGCTAAAATACTTGGACCTCGTATTGGAAAGTATGATAAAAATGGAAAGCCAAGAGCTATTCCAGGTCATAGCTTAACATTAGGAGCTTTAGGAGTATTTATTCTTTGGTTCTGTTGGTTTGGATTTAATGGATGTTCAACTGTTTCAGCAACAGGAGACATGGCAGCAGCAACAGCAACAGTAGCAACAATGTTACTTACTTGGGTTAGATATGGTAAACCAGATGTTTCAATGACATTAAATGGTTCTTTAGCAGGACTAGTTGCAATAACAGCAGGTTGTGATTTAGTTTCCCCAGTTGGAGCATTCTTCATAGGATTAATTGCAGCATTTATAGTAACTTTTGGTATAGAATTTGTTGATAAGGTATTAAAAATAGATGACCCAGTTGGTGCTGTAGGAGTTCATGGTATGTGTGGTGCTATGGGTACTATATTAACAGGTTTCTTTGCATTAGAAGATGGCGTATTTTATGGTGGAGGATTCCACTTCTTAGGAATTCAATGTTTAGGTGTTGTATCAGTAATTGCTTGGGTTGCAGTAACAATGACAATAGTATTTTTAGTAATTAAAAACACTATAGGTCTTCGTGTACCAGCAGAAGAAGAAATTGCTGGATTAGACAAGGTGGAACATGGTTTAGCAAGTTCTTATGCAGACTTTATGCCAGCTTTAGATTCAACTATTCCTGAAACAATTGTTGCTAAGGAGAAGATTGTTCCAGTAGAAAAAGCAGTACCAGTAGAAAAGGTAGTTGCTGCTACTAAAAAGTCAGATGTTAAAGCAGTAGATGGAGAGCCACCAATTAAGAAGATTGTAATAATAGCTAAAGAAAGCAAGTTTGAAGCTTTAAAACAAGCAATGAACAATATAGGAGTTACTGGTATGACTGTTGTTCATGTACTTGGATGTGGTGTTCAAAAGGGTAGCACAGAATACTACAGAGGTGTTGAGGTTGAAATGAGCTTATTACCTAAGATTAAAGTAGAAATAGTAGTAAGTAAAGTACCTGTTGACACAGTAGTTGAAACTGCTAAGAAAGTTCTTTATACTGGACACATTGGAGATGGTAAGATATTTGTTTACAACATTGAAAATGTAATAAAAGTTCGTACTGGAGAAGAAGGATTTGCAGCATTACAAGATGTTGAATAATTAAAACTAAAAAATTAAAAGCCATTTTAAGTAGAAGAAATTCTATTTAAGGTGGCTTTTATTGCTTTGTCTTAATTTTGAATTAGCAAATAATATAGATATTCTAATTTTTTATACTGTGAAGAAATTTTATTTAAATTTTGTATTGATTTGGAGCTAACATAGAGAAAAAACTAACAAACAATTAACATTTATGTATATTAAATAGAAAATAGATAAAGATATATATTGAAAAAGAAAAATAAAAGTGTTATATTTAATATACATCCCATAGGGGAGGGGGATAGAAGGAAGGTGAAATTATGAATAAAAAATTTATAATGTTATAGGAATGACTTGCTCAGCTTGTTCAGCTAGTGTAGAAAAAGCAGTGAAAAAGCTTGAAGGAATAAATTCTGTTAATGTAAATTTGCTTACAAATAGTATGATTGTTGATTATGATGAAGAAATATCTAATGAAAATAAAATAATTGAAGCAGTTACTTCTGCTGGATATGGAGCAAGTATATTTAATAAAAATGAAGTAAAAATTAATGATAAAATTAACATACAAGATGAAATTAAAGAAATGAAAAAGCGTTTAATTATTTCATTTATTTTTTTAATTCCTCTAATGTACATATCAATGGGACATATGATAGGATTACCTTTAGAAAATGCTATCTCTTATGGAATGACTCAATTTTTATTAGCACTTGTTATAGTATATGTAAATAGAAAATATTATCAAGTTGGATTTAAAACTTTATTTAAGGGTTCTCCTAATATGGATACTTTAATTGCAATAGGCTCATCAGCAGCAATGATATATGGTATATTTGCTATATATCGTATGGGATATGGTCTTGGAGTTCAAGATTTTAAGCTGGTAGAAAAATATCATATGGATTTATATTTTGAATCAGCAGCGATGATACTTGCTCTTATAAATTTAGGAAAATACTTAGAAAAAAAATCTAAGGGAAAAACTTCAGAAGCAATAACAAAACTTATGAACTTAGCGCCTAAAACTGCTAATATATTAAAAGATAATAAAGAAATTACAGTTTCAATAGATGATGTTATTAAAGGTGATATTGTTATAGTAAAACCAGGAGAAAGTATACCAGTAGATGGAGTTATAATTGAAGGAAGTTCTTCTATAGACCAATCTGCAATAACTGGAGAAAGTATTCCTGTAGAAAAAAATATTGGAGATAAGGTTATTGCAGCAACCATAAATAAAAATGGATATTTTAAGTTTAAGGCAGAAAAAGTTGGAGATGATACAACCCTTGCTCAAATAATAACTTTAGTAGAAGATGCAAGCTCCTCAAAAGCTCCAATAGCAAAATTAGCAGATAAAATAAGTGGAATTTTTGTACCAATAGTTATTTTAATATCAATAATTTCAACAATAATATGGTTAATAGTAGGGCAATCTTTTGAATTTTCATTATCTATAGGAATAGCAGTACTTGTAATATCTTGTCCATGTGCATTAGGGTTAGCAACTCCAGTAGCTATAATGGTTGGAACAGGAAAAGGAGCAGAAAATGGAATACTCATAAAATCTGCAGAAGCTTTAGAAATTGCTCACACAATTCAAACAGTAGTACTAGATAAAACAGGAACAATAACGGAGGGAAAGCCTAAGGTTACAGATATTATTGTAAACTCTGATATAAATGAAAATGAGTTATTAAAAATTGCAGCTTCTATAGAAAAACCCTCAGAGCATCCTTTATCAGAGGCAATTATAGAAAGGGCAAAAAAGGAAAATATAAATTTTTTAAAAGTAGATAATTTTATTTCCATTACAGGAAAGGGAGTTAGGGCAGAAATAAATAAAAAAGTTTATTATGCAGGAAATTTATCTTTAATGAAAGAAAATGATATAGATTGTTCAAGTGTATATGAAGTAAGTAATGATTTGGCGGAAAAAGGTAAAACACCATTATATTTTTCTGATGAAAATAAATTACTTGGAGTAATTGCAGTAGCTGATACTATAAAATCAACAAGCAAAAAGGCTATTAAAGAATTTAAAAATATGGGAATAGATGTTGTAATGCTAACAGGAGATAATAAAAAGACAGCAGAAGCTATTAGAAAAGAACTTAATATTGATAAAGCTATTGCAGAAGTCCTTCCTCAAGATAAGGAAAAGGAAGTAAGAAGAATACAAGAGAGAGGAAAAAAAGTAGCTATGATTGGAGATGGAATAAATGATGCACCAGCTTTAGCAAGAGCTGATGTTGGAATTGCAATAGGTGCAGGAACTGATATTGCTATAGAATCTGCTGATATTGTGCTTATGAAAAGTGATTTGTTAGATGGGGTAACTACAATTAAGCTTAGTAAGGCTGTTATAAAGAATATTAAAGAAAACTTATTTTGGGCATTTTTTTATAATTCAATAGGTATTCCACTAGCAGCAGGGGTTTTTTATAATATTTTAGGATGGAAGCTAAATCCTATGTTTGGAGCTTTTGCTATGAGCTTAAGCTCAGTATGTGTAGTATTAAATGCTTTAAGGTTAAGATTCTTTAAAGCTTATGATAAAAATATTAATGAAGAGTTTGAAGAAGGAGAAGATGAAGAAATGAAAAAAATAGTAAGAGTAGATGGAATGAATTGTTCACATTGTCAGGCAAAGGTGGAGGGTGCATTATCATCACTAGATGGAGTATCAGAAGCAAAAGTAAATTTAAAGAAAAAAATTGCAATAGTAACTTTAGAAAAAGAAGTAAATGATGATATTTTACTAAAGGCTGTTAATGATGCAGGATTTACAGGCGTTTCAGTATCAGAAAAAAAAGGATTATTTGGAAAATAAATAAAATATAAGGTGGGAAAGGTATGAAAGCAGATAAAGCAAAAGTAACACAATTATTAAAAACTGCAAGGGGGCAAATTGATGGAATATTAAAGATGATAGAAGATGATAGATATTGTATTGATATATCTAATCAACTTTTAGCTGTAGAATCTATTATAGGAAAAGCAAATAAAGAAGTTATTCGTGGGCATATGCATCATTGTGTTAAAGAAGCTTTTGAATCTGGAGATGAAGAAAATAAAATAGATGAAATAATATCTCTTATAGATAAAATGTCTAAAAGGTAGTCATAATATTAAAGTATGAAGTTTTTCTTAATTAAATTTTAAACTTATTGTTTTTATTATATAATATGGTATATTAAAACTTATAAATTATTATTTAAAGTTAAGAAATTGGAGGAAAAGATGAAAAAGTTAATAAAGAAAATGGAAGATAGTTCTATTGCTTTTACAATATTAGCTTCATTTTTGGTTACCATAATAATTGAAGTACTAAGTGAAGGTGGACTTAAAGGTGCTATAAATCATATAATTGGAAATCCACTTATATTTGTATATAGTGTTATGATTTTATTTGCAACATATCAGCTTGCATTTTTATTAAAAAGGCGAATTTTTTATGTGAGTTTGGTTTCTATTATATGGATTGGACTAGCAACAACAAATGCTATAGTTTTATCTAATAGAATAACACCTCTAACTTATATTGATTTAAAAATGTTATCTAATGTATTAACAATATTAAATAAATATCTTAATGGTTTTCAAATAGCCTTAATAGTAATAGGATTAATTTTAGTGTTAGTATGTTTAGTATTGATGTTTATTTATTCACCAAGAAGAAGTGAAAAAATATCATATAAAAGAAATTTAGTTTGCATAATAGCATATACTGCTTTCTTTTTAATGACAACTGTTATATTAATAAAACAAGGAGTTCTTTCTATTTACTTTGGAAATATAGCAAATGCCTATTTAGAATATGGATTTCCTTATAGCTTTTGTAGCACTGCTATAAATACTGGGGTTTCTAGACCAAAAGATTATTCTGAAAATCGTATTAATGAAATAAAAGAAAAAACTAAAAATGAAGAAACTAAAAATTCTAAGGTTAATGTTATTATGCTTCAATTAGAATCATTCTTTGATCCTAGTCATGTAAAGGGGTTAACATTTTCTGAAAATCCAATCCCTACATTTACCGAACTTAGAGATAAGTATTCATCAGGATATTTAACTGTCCCAGGATATGGAGCAGGTACTGCAAATACTGAATTTGAAATTATGACAGGAATGTCTTTAGACTATTTTGGAACTGGAGAGTATCCATATAAAACAATACTTAAAAAGAAAACTTGTGAAAATATAAATTACACTTTAAAAGATTTAGGATATAGCACTCATGCAATTCATAATAATAGGTCAACTTTTTATAGCAGAAATGTTGTATTCCCTAATTTAGGCTTTGATACCTTTACTTCATTAGAATTTATGAATGCATACGAAATGAATCCTATAGATTGGGCTAAAGATAAATATTTAACAGAAGAAATAATGAAATGCTTAAAATATGATGATAATCCAGATTATATATATACCATATCAGTACAAGGTCATGGTGAATATCCAAAGAAAATTGTAGATGAAAATCAAGAGATAACAATTGATGGCATTGAAGATGAAGGAGAAAAAAATGCTTTTGAGTATTATGTTAATCAAATTCATGAAATGGATATGTTTGTAAAAGAACTTACAGAAACATTATCAAATTATGATGAAGATGTAGTTTTAGTAATGTATGGAGACCATCTTCCAACATTACATATAGATGGAAAGCAAGTTTCTGATGAAATTTTAACTAATGGTGATATGTATCAAACAGAATACATTATGTGGAGTAATTTTGAATTAGAAAAACAAGATAAAGATTTATTTGCTTATCAATTATCAGCAGAGATTGCAAATAGATTAGATATTCATAATGGAACTTTAATAAAGTATCATCAACAATTCCAAAATGCACCTGATTATCAACAAGAATTAAGACTGTTACAATATGATATGCTTTATGGAAAACAATATATATATGGAAAAACAAATCCATTTAAACCTACAAATATGAGATATGATGTGGAAGATGTAAAGATAGATAGAGTATATACAGCTAATGGAAATATATATGTTGCGGGTGAAAACTTTACTGAGTTTAGTAATGTTTATATAAATGATAAAAAACTAAAAACTATATTTATTAATAAAGAACTTTTAGAAGTTGAAGATGAAGAATTAGATAATGAAGATGAAGTAATGATTATGCAAATAGGTGCAAATGGAAAAACTGAACTTAGTCAATCAGAAAAATATATTTATGAAAAAAACCTGAAGAATAAAAACTAATAGTGAGTATAAATAAAGGTAAGCAGAATAATATATTTTTTCTTTAAAAGAAGAAAGCACAATAATATACTCCAAAGTATTTAAATATTTGATATAATATAATTAATCAATTTATAGGAGCGTGGAAAGTATGGATAAGGAAATGATGGAGCTATTACAAAAGCTAGTTAAAGGTCAAGAAGAAACCAATAAAAGACTTGATAAAATTGAAGTAAGTCAAGAAGAAACTAACAAAAGACTTGATAAAATTGAAATAGATGTAAAAGAACTAAAGACAAACCAAGAACAAACCAACATAAGACTTGATAAAATTGAAATAGATGTAAAAGAACTTAAAGAAAAGATTGATAATGTTTATAATCAAACCGCAGATTTAACAGAATTTAAAACAGAAGTTAATACAAAATTAGATGTCTTGAATAATAATATATCCAATGTTGAAATTGTAACAGCTAATAATTGGGCAGATATAGCAAGATTAAAAAAGGTTAAATAAGTACCATACAATTTTATTGTAGAAAGCTTTAGAGCTATGGGAAGTTTAGAGTATAAGTAAGTTTATACCTCTTCTCATAGCTTTTTATATTTACATAGTATTATGTAGTAAATGATGATGAAGAGGCTTTATTATTTGCTTTGCAGGGGTAGGGGGTACTTAAAAAGTTTTGCTTAATCATTAAAAAGTCGCTTGTATAGAAAATTAATTACAGAATTCTAAATAAAAAATAAAAAGGGGTTCTAGTTGAGACAAATATTGAGACAAATAAAGAAAATGACTATATCAAAAAACCGTTCAAACTTAGTGATATAGCCATTCTTTAAATGTTATGGTGCCGGTGGCCGGGGTCGAACCGGCACGATGTCGCCACCGGTGGATTTTGAGTCCACTGCGTCTGCCATTCCGCCACACCGGCATTTTATTATTTCAAATGCAATTAAGATAATATCATATTTAGTAAAAAAAAGCAAGAAGTAAATTTTTTTAGAGAAATTGATAAGTTTTTTATACAATTTTGTTGTTAGAATTAAATTCATTTGATAAAATAGATGGTAGGATGAAGTTATCCCATATGGGACAATTTTTGACCTAGTATGTTAATAGCTTATATTCAGCTAATGTAATTTAATAATTAGGGAGGAGAAAAAAGTATATGATGTATTCAAAAGAAGTTGAAGAAATGTGCGTAGTTGCTAAAGGCGTAAATCATGGACCAGCACCTATTCCTGAAGAAGGTAAGTGGGTAAAAGCTAAAGAAGTAAAGGATATCTCTGGTTTAACTCATGGTATTGGTTGGTGTGCACCTCAACAAGGAGGATGTAAATTAACTTTAAATGTTAAGGATGGTGTTATTCAAGAAGCTCTAGTTGAAACAATTGGATGTTCTGGAATGACTCACTCAGCAGCTATGGCTTCAGAAATATTACCTGGAAAGACAATATTAGAAGCTTTAAACACAGATTTAGTTTGTGACGCTATAAACACAGCTATGAGAGAATTATTCTTACAAATAGTATATGGAAGAACTCAAACTGCTTTCTCAGAAGGTGGACTACCAATAGGAGCAGGTCTTGAAGATTTAGGAAAGGGTCTAAGAAGCCAAGTTGGTACTATGTATGGAACTTTAGCTAAGGGACCAAGATACTTAGAAATGGCAGAAGGATATGTAACTGATATTGCATTAGATGCTGACAATGAAATAATCGGATACAAATTTGTTCACCTTGGTAAGATGATGGAAATGATCGGAAAAGGAATGGATGCTAACGAAGCATTAGAAAAAGCTAAGGGTCAATATGGAAGAGTTGACGATGCAGAAAAATTCGTAAATCCAAGAAATGAATAATTAGCAAAACAAGGAGGAAGTTAAATCATGGCATTATTTGAAAGTTATGAAAGAAGAATAGGACAAATCACTCCAGTATTAGAAAAGTACGGAATGAAAACATTAGAAGATGCAAAAGAAGTTTGTGCTTCTATAGGAGTAGATCCATATACAATAGTTAAGGAAACTCAACCAATTGCATTTGAAAATGCTGGATGGGCTTATACATTAGGTGCTGCAATAGCAATAAAGAAAGGATGTACTAAGGCTGCTGATGCTGCTGAAGCTATCGGAGAAGGATTACAAGCTTTCTGTATTCCTGGTTCTGTTGCAGATGACAGAAAAGTTGGATTAGGACATGGTAACTTAGGAGCTATGCTTTTAAGAGAAGAAACTAAGTGTTTCGCATTCTTAGCAGGACACGAATCATTCGCTGCTGCTGAAGGTGCTATAAAGATAGCTGAAAAAGCTAACAAAGTAAGAAAGGAACCATTAAGAGTTATCTTAAACGGTCTTGGAAAAGATGCTGCTAAGGTTATTTCAAGAATTAATGGATTCACATATGTTCAAACTGATTTTGACTTCTACACTGGAAAAGTTACTATCGTTTCAGAAAAAGCTTACTCTAATGGAGATAGAGCTAAGGTTAGATGTTACGGTGCTAACGATGTTAGAGAAGGTGTTGCTATAATGCATATGGAAGGTGTTGATGTATCAATCACTGGTAACTCAACTAACCCAACAAGATTCCAACATCCAGTTGCAGGAACATACAAGAAAGAATGTATAGAACAAGGTAAGAAATACTTCTCAGTTGCATCTGGTGGTGGAACAGGAAGAACTCTTCACCCAGATAACATGGCTGCAGGACCAGCTTCTTATGGTATGACAGATACAATGGGAAGAATGCACTCAGATGCACAATTCGCAGGTTCATCTTCAGTTCCAGCTCACGTTGAAATGATGGGTCTTATCGGAATGGGTAACAACCCAATGGTAGGAGCTACAGTTGCAGTTGCAGTTGCTGTTGAAGAAGGAATGAATAAGTAGTCTATTTTAAAACTTGCAAAAAATAGATAAGTTAAAGCTTGGGATATATATGAAAAAAGTATATTTCAAGCTTTTTTCTTTTCCCTGAAATTATTGTATTGAAAAATACTTTATTTGTTTTAAATTTATATTTAATAAGACAGGAGTTTTTTATGAAAGATTGGATTAGCATTAATGGAAGAACATGTTTAGCAGAAGAATTTATTAGAATACTAGATAATTATAGGTCAAGAAGAATTATAATAGATAGAGGAGAGATAGAAATACAAAAGTATTGTCGAATGATTTTTGTATTACAAGAATTGACAAGTGATTATATGCAAGGAATAGATTTTGTAGCTGATGAATTAAGTAATTTTATAACAAGAAATATGTTAAAAATGCCTAATAATAGAATGTTACCAAATGCACTTGAGGAGTTATTTAACCAAATGCAAGAAAATATGCATATTGATTTATCTGAGTTATTAGATGAATGTGTAGAAAAATCTAAAATAACTTATGAGTGTATACAAGAGAAAGAGAAAAAAGAAAAAGAAAGAATAGCTTTTATTCAATCATTGCAGATTGAAGATACTGACATAACCAATAAGGTAAGATACTTAATGAATTTGCAAAATGCAAAAATAAAGAGTTTAGAGTATGAAGTTACTAAAAATGAAACACTTGTAACTAATATTTGGTGTGAAATTTTAATATTAAGCCTTTCATCAGATGTGATAACATACAATATTATGAAAAGAGTAGTAGACAATCAGTTTATAGCAGAAGAAGATATTACAGATTTATTAAAAGAAAAATATAATATTGAGAAAGACTATGAATGGTACTTAGAGGATTTTTTAGGACAAGATTTTGATGAGTTTACTGACATTAAAATAAATGATTTTTTAGATTTATGTGAAGATAAATTTTTGAAAATATTAGGGATTGATTCAATTTAAATTTTTATATTAAGAAATATTTTACGTTTAATTTTAAGAAAAATATGATATAATAGTAATATATTAAATTAAGGAAGTGATAAGTATGCCTAATATTAAACCAGTATCAGATTTAAGAAACTATAATGAAGTATTAAGAGATATTGCAGTTGGAGAACCGGTATTTTTAACCAAAAATGGAAGAGGAAGATATGTCTTAATTGATATTGAAGACTATGAAAAGACAAAGGCGGCTATAAAATTATTATCAAAGCTTTCAGAAGCTGAGAATTCTATTAAAGATGAAGAAATGTGGATATCATCAGAAGAAGTACGTAATGTTTTAGGAGTAGAATAAATAAATGAAAAAAGTAAGAATGACACCAATTGCTTTAAAAGATTTAAAGGAAATAAAAAGTTATATTTCTGAAGAACTTTTAAGTGAAGAAGCTGCATTAAGAACTGTAAAACAAATAATAGAATCATATGAAAAATTAGTAGAATTTCCTCTTATGGGGAAAAAGCTATCATCAGTTATAGAGGTAGATAAAGACTATAGATTTATTGTTGCTGGAAAATATATCATATTTTATAAAGTAGAAGAAGAGTTTATTTCTATATATAGAATATTGTATGGTAGAAGAAATTATATGGAGATATTATTTAATAATTTTTAAGTAAAAAATAAAGTTAACTAAAAAGCATTGTTTTAGATAAAGGTATAAAAAATTATACTAATTATCTAAATGCAATGCTTTTTTATTTTTTTGTAAATTTTTATATGTTAGATATGAATTATTTATAAAATGATGATGTTAAAAAATAGCTACCTAAGAATATAGGGTTGTAAAAATCTTAAAGTTAATTGGTAAATAATTTAAAAAAGTATTCTAATAGAAATATAAAGAAAAATATTTGATTATGAAATTTTTTATAATGAATTTTTACTTAGCATTCTTTCAACATTTTATAACTTCAAGGATAAATCTAACAAGAAAAATAGCATAATAAGAAGTGACCTAATAATAAAATAATTTATCAGATATGGAAAAGCTCTAATTAAAGGAAACTATAATATAAATATTTATAAATATACATAATTACATAATATTAAGTTATTATATGGTATAATAAAATATAAATTATATACTGTATTAGCTATTATTTTATTAATAGAGTGATGGTTTATACAAAGAAAATAATATATAAATTTTTCATTATATTGTTGAGATTAATATTAATAAAATGAGTAATATTGTTTTTATAAGGGAGGAAGCGAGTTTATTGTGTCAAAAGTTAAAAGTATAGAAGAACAAGTTGAAGATTTAATAAAAAATCAGTTATCTAAAACTAAATATTTTACAAAAACTGAAAGTATTAATAGTGAAATTGAAGAAGCATTAAAAAAATCACCTTCAAAAAGAGGAGGAAAAGGTGCTAATTATCCTGATATTAAATTATTTATACAGACTAAAGATTTGAAATATATTCCAGTTATGATTGAAGTAAAAGGACTAAAAGGAAGTTTTATAAAACAGACATCTACTGGTAATATTGATAATATAAAAAAGGATGGAACACCTAATTATACAAACATTAATAAATATGCTGTAAATGGAGCTATTCATTATGCAAATGCTATTGTTAATTATACAGATAGTTATAAAGATGTAATTGCAATTGGTATAAATGGTTATTATGAAGGAAAAAAAATAATTACTGAGCTAGGAGTTTACTATATATCCACTTCAAATTATTGTATTCCTAAAAAAATTGATAATTATTCAGATGTTTCATTTTTGCTTCCAGAAAATATAGACAACCTTGTTAAAAAAATCAATACTTTAAATTTAACAGATGAAGAAATTGAATATAAAGCAAAAGAATATGAAAATGAAATAGAAATAAAATTGAAAAAATTAAACCAAACTATGCAAGATGAACTTAAGATTTCAGTAGGCTCAAGAGTAGAATTAATAACAGGTATGATATTAGCTGGTTTAGGAGTTGAAGGGAAAGTTTCTCCTCTTGAAATCACTGATTTAAAAGGAGAGCAAGGAACAAAGAATAATGATGGAATAGTAATTATTAATAAAATAGATTCTTTTTTTGCTGAACGTAATTTACCTCAAGAAAAAAAAGATATGATAATTAATGATTTGTCAAGAGTATTTATTTACTCAGATTTATGGAAACCTATTAATAATGAAAGTAAATTAAAAAATGTTTATTCAATAGTAAAGAAAGATATAATGCCCATTTTTACATCTGCAAAACATTTAGATTTCACAGGTAAATTATTTAATGTATTGAATGAATGGGTAGATATTCCAGACAGTGATAAAAACGATGTCGTTTTAACTCCAAGATATGTAACAGAACTAATGGCTAAGTTAGGTCAAGTTAATATGGATAGTTATGTATGGGATTATGCAGTTGGTTCAGCAGGATTTCTTATTTCTTCTATGAAATTGATGATAAAAGATGCTGAAAGTAGAATAAATAGTCCAAAAGAACTTAATGAAAAGATAATTAAAATTAAGTGTAAACAACTATTAGGAATAGAAAAACGTTCAGATATTTATCTTTTAGCAGTTTTGAATATGATTTTAATGGGAGATGGTTCTACAAATATTATACATAAGGATAGCTTAACTGAATATGATGGAATATATGTAAGCGTAAAAAAATTTCTGCCTAGTTAATGAGTTTTTAACTTGCTAAAATTACAGATATAAATTTTAAAAAAGGAGTGAACTGTAATGGCAAGTA
>CACZYK010000017.1 GCA_902785295.1 uncultured Clostridium sp. | reverse complement strand
TTTGGTCCTATAAGAGAAGTTATCTTTCCCTTTTCAATATTAAAAGAAACATTTTTAAGCACTGTTTTGTTGCCATATTTCTTTGTTATATTTTTTATCTCTATCATCACTTGTTCTCCTTTAATAATAAATATATAAAGTATGCTCCACCAATAAAGTTAATTATTATACTAATTTTTGTATTATAATTTAATAATCTTTCTACTATAAACTGCCCTCCCACTAAAGCAATAATACTTATTAATATTGAAGATGCTATTAAATATTTATGCTTATAATTTTTTATAAGTTGATATGATAAATTAACAACTAAAATTCCTAAAAATGTTATAGACCCTACTAAGGCTGTTGAAATTGATATTAATATCGAAACCACTATTAAAAGCTTTTTAGAAATTTTATCATAATCAACTCCAAGACTTATTGAATTATCTCTTCCAAGATGTAAAACATCAATCTTTTTCATATCATCATATATAAAAGCAACTATCATAAGAAGAATTATTATAACCACTAATAATATGCTTGTATTAACATTGGTAAATGATGCAAAAAGCTTTGATTGAAGTACTACATAATCATTTGGGTCTATTAAAACCTGCATAAAAGTTGATAAGCTTTTAAATAATGTTCCAAATATAGTTCCTACAAGAAGAAGAAAATATATGTTAGATTTTCCATTACCTAAAAGAAATTTATAAAGAATCATACTTCCTAAAATCATAAGAAATGATGAGACTAAAAAATTTACCCTTCCATCAGTCATAACAATACTTGAAGTTCCAAAAATAAAAACTACAAATGATTGCAAAAATCCATAGAGAGAATCTAATCCAAGAACACTTGGAGTAATTATTCTATTGTTTGTTATGGTCTGAAATATTATTGATGAAAAAGCTATACTTCCACCTGTTATTATTATTGCAACAACTCTAGGTATTCTCTTAGATAAGTTATACTCATAGTTATTTACATTAAGTCCATATACTAAAAATAATGTTATTGCAAGAAGTGCAATTCCAAATAAAATATATATCTTCTTTTTATCCTTCATCTTTTGCTCTCCTAAAAACTAAAATTAAAAATAAAATACTTCCTATTACTCCTATTGTTAAGCTTATTGGAACTTCATAAGGAAATATTATTACTCTTCCTATCATGTCACATATAAGCACAAAAATTCCTCCAAATAATGCTGTTAAACCAATATTTTCACTTAAATTATCTCCTTTAAACATAGAAACTATATTAGGAACAACAAGTCCTACAAATGGTATGCTTCCAACTGTTATAACTATTAAAGAGGATATTAAAGATACTATTATAACTCCTATTTGAACTACTTTTTTATAGCTTATTCCTAAATTTGCACTTATCTCTTCCCCCATAGAAACAATAGTAAATTTTCTAGCATACATAAATGCTATTATTAAAAGCGGAATTATCAAAAATAACAATTCATATTTTCCTTTAAGTATTGTTGAAAAATCTCCTTGAAGAAATGATGTCATATTTTGAACCATATTGTATTTATAAGCTAAGTAATCTGTAACAGCTCCAATAACATTTCCAACCATTATTCCAACTAATGGAACAAAAATTATATTTTTAAGTCTTACTTTATTAAGAATTTTCATAAATATAATTGTTCCAACAATTGAAAATATTAATGACACAATCATTTTTTCCATAATAGTTGCTGATGAAAAAAGCATTGTTGAAACTAATACTCCAAGCTTTGCAGAATCTATTGTTGCAGCTGTTGTTGGAGAAACAAACTTATTACTGCTTATCTGTTGCATTATTACTCCAGCTATACTTAAAGATATGCCTGTTATTAAAATACTTAAAAGTCTTGGCACTCTGCTTATTAAAAATATATTTATTTTCTCCATATCTCCATTTATTAAATCAGACAATCTTATATTATGTACTCCAATAAATAAAGAGAAAATTGATAAAAATATTAATATAATGAGTAAATATCGTTTTTTCATTTCTATTCCTTTCTTTTGCATTTATTATTAATAATTATTCTCAATTAATTTCTGCTTTATTATATTGAAAACAAATATCATTGTCAACATATTATATTTTCTATTTAATTTAAAACTTCAATAAAAATTTTTATTTAGATAATTAATATTTATTATCAATATCAATTCAATAATATTTTAAAAATACTTCGTGGTAACACTTTTGCCACTTTATATCCTTCAAAGTATTGATATTACTAACTTTTAAAGCTTAAAATTTTTATACTTTCCTATACATTAAAAAAGACTCTTTGAAAAAAATCAAAGAATCTTTTTATAAATTTATTTTTATATTATTCTATCTATATTTGCTGCTTTTAATGCTTTTGTTAATGGTACAGATATTATTAAACCTACTACTAATTGAGTTATATTTCCTGGTATTGATGCAACTGGACTTGCCCAGTTTCCATATAATATTACTTCAGCTATGTAATATCCAGCTAACATCCATATTCCTGATATTACTATTGCTACAATATTTCTTATAATGCTATTTCCTTTTTTATTGTCTCCCCATGAAATTACACCTATAATATATCCCATTACTCCTCTTATTACAAAAGTAAATGGTGCCCATATTGCCCAAGCAGATAATAAATCGAATAGCCCCATACCAATTGCACCTGCAATTGCACCTTTTTTCTTACCAAAAATAATTGCAATTGTAAATAACATTGTATTTCCTAAATGTACAAGACCTCCACTAGCACCAACAGGCAATGTTATATTTATAAACTTAGTTGCTATAAATACTATTGCTACTAATAATGCTGTTTGAACTAAATCTTTTGTGCTTAATCTGTTACTACTTGTTTTTGACGTTTCCATAATCTCTTCCCCCATGTGTATATTATAAATTTATCCTAAATATTTATTAAATAATTGAACTAAATCTTTAGAAGTTTCAAAACCTAACTCTTTTAATGATTTATCTAATATATTTAATACATATATTGTATTTTCAAGCTTTGCATTTTCTCCCATATGTCCTATTCTTATTACCTTATTTGTATAAGGTTCTAATGAAGTTGCAATTAAAACATTATACTTTTTCAACATATGATTTTTTAAATTTAAAGCTCCTATGTTTTCTGGAATATTTACTACTGTAACAGTATTTGAATATCCACTTTTATTAAATAATTCAAGACCATATTCTTTTACAGCTTTTCTTACTGCTAAAGCTATATTTTTATGTCTATCTATTACATTTTCTAATCCTTCATCTAAAATGTTTTGTAAAGCTTTATCAAGAGCCATAATGTCACTTATTGGAACTGTATATGGAAACCACTTATCTTTATAATAATTTTTCCATATATTTAAATTGCAATAGAATCCTACAACTGGAGTTTTTCTTTCTTCCATTGCTTTTCTTGCATCTTTACTTACTGTGACCATTGTTAGTCCTGTAGGTGCTGATATTGCTTTTTGTGAGCCTCCTACTAATATATCTATTTTCCAATCATCAGTTCTAACTTCCTGACCTACCATGCCAGAAACAGAATCTACTACTGTTAATATTCCATAACTCTTTAGTAATGGACATATTTTAGAAATATCATTAAGCATTCCTGTTGGAGTATCACAATGAACTACTGTTGCATATTTAAAATCATGATCAATCTCCAAAAACTTTTTTAGTTCTTCTACATTAATCTCTTCTGTGTAATCTTTAGAAAAATAGACTACTTTTCCACCATACATTTCTACAAAACCATCAAAGCCTTTTCCATAAAGACCATTATCTATTACTAAAACCCTGTCTTCTGGTTCTGTAATTGAGGCACATGCAGCTTCTAATCCAAGAATTCCTTCCCCACATAATATGTAAACATCATTTTTAGTATGTACTATCTCTCCAAATTTGTCACAAGTATTTTTGTAAAATTCCACAAACTCTTCATCAATATCTGGATTTGTAGTAACCTTTGCTCTTTCAAGCCTTACATTCTCCCTCACCATAGTTGGACCAGGAGTATAAACAAACTTATTGTTCATGCTATCCATTCTCCTTTCTTTACATTATTAATAAGATAGCACATTTTTTCAAAAAATCAAATTGTATGGGTACACTTTTGAAAAGAAATTTTTTTGTAATATTATTTTTTATTAAATTTTCTTTTTTATTATCTTTTGTAGTTTTATTATATATAGTAGTATTGTGTACTAATTTTTTATTAAGGAGAGATTACAATTAATAGGCGATATAAAAATAATTTTGATGATTTTAAAAATAACTGTGAAAGTTTTTATAACAAAAGTTTTAAAAAGTTGAGAAAATGGCCTATATTTTTATTTATAAGTCCTGGAAAGCTTTGCGTGTTGTGTTGCTTTTTTATAACTTTATTGTTGTGTGGAGTTGGATTTTATGGATTATTTGTAATCATATTATTGTTACTATTATTTATATTTATACCCTAAAATATGATTAATATACATTTTTTATAATGCAAAAAAAATTATTTATAAATTTTCAAAGAAAATTTATAAATAATTTCTTGTAATAATTTAATTATTATGTTATCATGAATTTTGCGAGTAAGACATGCAATCGCTGCTAGCTTTAAGCTAGGAGAGGAAAGTCGGGGCTCCACAGGGCAGGGTGCTGGATAACGTCCAGTCAAGGCGACTTGAAGGATAGTGCAACAGAGATATACCGCCTGTTTTTCAGGCAAGGGTGGAAAGGCGAGGTAAGAGCTCACCAGCGTGATGGCGACTTCACGGCTATGTAAACCCCACTTGGAGCAAGACCGAATAGAGAAACATATAAGGAGTGGCCCGTTCCGTTTCTGGGTGCGTCGCTTGAACCTATTGGTAACAATAGGTCTAGATAGATGATTGCTTAATACAGAACCCCGCTTATGGCTTATCTCGTAACCTTGATTTTTACTAGGTTTTTTTATTAAGGGAAAAATTTTTTTATATGTTTTTCCATTATTTTGACCTTGTTATAAGATTAGTTATGGAGTTGTTGCATAAAGGATTTTAATCATGATATATAGTATTTCATATAACTAAAATGCTATATATTATGTGAGTATTTACTAATGTAACAGCTCCATTTTTCTTTTATATTATCTTTTTATAAAAATTCATAAGGGTCTTCACATTCATTAGAATATATAAATTCTATTTCAGGAAATTTTTCTTCTATTTTTTTCATTACCTTTAAAAATACAATCCATTCTGTTTTAAAATGTCCTGGGTCTATTATTGTTAATCCCATTTCTTTATAATCTGATACAAAATGATATGTTGTATCTCCTGTTATAATACAATCTGCTCCAAGCCTCAATGCATCTTGAAAATAATCTTGTCCGCTTCCATTTATAATTGCTATTTTTTTTATTTTTCTTACCCCCATAACAGCTCTTAAATTTTCTACATTAAGTTTTTCTTTTACTATTTTTATTATATCTTCAGGATTTTTTTCCTCTTCAAGTTCTACTATTCTTCCTATACCTGAAGTTTGAAAGCCAAGAACTCTACTTTCTTCTATAATTTTATTACTCTTAAATCCAAGAATATTTACTATCTCTTCATTAATTCCCCCTTTTACAGAGTCAAGATTTGTGTGGCTTGAAAATAATGATATATCATTTTTTATAAGCTCAATTATTTTAAACCCTTGCAAATCATCCTTAACTATTCTGCTTGGTTTTCTAAAAATTAATGGATGATGAGTTATTATTAAATCTATATTATTTCTTTTTGCTTCTTCAATAACCTTTTTAGTACAATCTAAAGCTAGTAATACCTTATGTACTTCCTTTTCTTTATCTCCAACCATAAGCCCTACATTATCATAGCTTTCTTTTAAAGAAGGTGGAGCAACTTTTTCCATTACCTTAATTATATCTTTAACATAAATACTCATTATTCTAACTCCTTTTTCAAGCTTTCTATAAAGTTTAGCTTTTCTTTAATTTCTTCTTTTCTTTTTTTAGCAAAATCACTGTCATCTTTTATAAAACCTAATATCTTTTTATACTTTTCTTCTTTACTTTCTAAATAAGGTAACATTAAAGGATGCTTTTTCTTTAATAGTATTGGGGAAAACTCATAAAAAATATTATCAACCTTTGTATGTTCTTCATTATTTTTTACTACTTTAAATAGTTCATAATATATACCCTCATCAAAACATAAATCTTCTTCTAATATTTTATATCCATTATTATATAAATATTCTCTTAAAACCTCTGGATTTTGTGCTGGTTGTAATATTATAAATTTTAAAAATGGAAGTTTATTTTTACCTTCTTCTAAGATATCTCTTATAAGATTTCCTCCCATTCCTGCAATTATTATACCATCAACCTCTTTGGTTTTTATAGGTTCTAACCCTCCACCAAGTCTTGTTTCTATTTTTTCTGAAAGTCCTTCTAAAGATATATTTAATTTTGATTTTCTTACGGGGTCTTTATTTATATCTGATGCTATAGCACTTTCACATAAATTATTTTTTACCGCATATATAGGAATATACCCATGGTCAGTTCCTATATCAGCTATACTTTTACACTTTTCTATATGACTTGCAATAAATTTAAGTCTTTTACTTAATTCCATAATAAAACATACTCCTTAAATAGCTGTGGTTATTTTTAAAGTTTTTATTGATTGAAAAATCATCTAACCATATATTTTTTTCATAAAATAAAAAGCTGCCACAAAGAACATCTCTTGTAGCAGCAATGGTTAATTAATCTAAGTAATCTTTAAGCTTTTTACTTCTTGAAGGGTGTCTTAATTTTCTTAAGGCTTTTGCTTCAATTTGTCTTATTCTTTCTCTTGTTACATTAAACTCTTTACCTACTTCTTCAAGAGTTCTTGCTCTTCCATCATCAAGACCAAATCTAAGCCTTAACACCTTTTCTTCTCTTGGTGTTAATGTATCTAAAACATTTATAAGCTGTTCTTTAAGCATAGTAAAAGCAGCTGCTTCTGCTGGTGCTGGTGCTTCATCATCAGGGATAAAATCTCCTAAATGGCTATCCTCTTCTTCTCCTATTGGAGTTTCTAAAGATACAGGTTCTTGAGCTATCTTTTGAATTTCACGAACCTTTTCTACTGGTAAATCCATAACTTTTGAAATTTCTTCTGGGAATGGGTCACGTCCAAGCTCTTGAAGCAATTGTCTTTGAACTCTTATAAGCTTATTAATAGTTTCAACCATATGAACTGGAATTCTAATAGTTCTTGCTTGGTCTGCTATAGCTCTTGTTATAGCTTGCCTAATCCACCATGTAGCATAAGTAGAAAATTTATATCCCTTTCTAAAATCAAACTTTTCTACTGCTTTTATAAGACCTAAGTTACCTTCTTGAATTAAATCAAGGAAAAGCATACCTCTTCCTACATATCTCTTAGCTATACTTACAACAAGTCTAAGATTGGCTTCTGCTAATTTCTTTTTAGCAGCCATATCCCCATTTTCAATTCTTTGAGCAAGCTCTATTTCCTCTTCTGAAGATAATAATGGAACTTTACCTATTTCTTTTAAATACATTCTTACAGGGTCATCAATAGCTATTCCTTCTGGAACAGATAAATCTATTTCTTCCTCTTCTTCATGAACTTCTTCCTCTATATTTCCTATTACCTCTATTCCCATGCTCTCTAAAATTTCATATATTTTTTCCATTTGTTCAGGGGATAAATCTATGTTTTCTACTTCATCCATTATGTCTTTATAGGTTAAGGTATTATTTTTCCTTGCCTTATCAATTAACCCCTTTACAAGTGCCATTTTATCATTTTTAGATTTTTTATCATTATTATTTTTTACTTTTGTTTCCATTTTACTCTTGCCTCCTTCCGCCATTTTTAATTAACCTCTTTCTTTTTTAATTTGTTCATTTAAATTTGTAAGCTTTTTAGCAATTTCTATGGACTCTTGAATTTTTCCCTTTTGCACCAATTCTTTCTGCTCCTTTTTCAAACTTTCTAATTTTTCATTAAGCTTAAATAGTCTTATTTTTTTAATATAGTCTTCAATCAGTCTTTCTATATCATCAACCTCTAAAAGGTTAAGCTCATTTATTTTAATTAATTCTTTTGATGATTCAACATCATCACATCCTGCTTCTACATAAGCTTTTATATTATTAGTTTTGCTATCTTTAGCAGCAATTATTAAATTAAAAATTTTTTTATGAGAATTTAAAACTAATTCTTCTGATGAAATACTTTTTATGATTTTTTCATAATATTTTTCATCAAGCATAAGCTTTATTAAAGAACGCTCTGCTTTTATGTAAGCTGGCTCTAAATATAATTCTGTTCCAAATTCTTCCTTTCCATTCATAAAAGCTTCATCTTTTTTTGTTTTTATGTTTGATATTAAATCATATATGGATTGTTCTTTAATTCCTGTATCTTCTGATATTTCTTTAACATAAACATCTTTTTCTACTGGATTTAAATCTGCTAAAATTTCAGCTACTCTTCTTCCATACTTAATAAGTGATGAATTTTCTTTAAAATTAATTCCCTCCTTAGCCCTCTTCAGTCTATAACTGATTAACGATATTGCAGAATTTATAAGCTTTAAAAACGCCTCCTTTCCATTTGAACGAATAAATTCATCTGGATCTTTTCCTTGTGGTATTATTAATACTCTTACATCTAACCCTGCACCTCTAAGTATTTCAAGTCCTCTAAGGGTTGCTGTCTGTCCAGCTACATCTGCATCATAAGAAATAATTACTTTATCTGCATATCTTTTAAGCAGCCTTGCTTGATGAGTTGTTAAAGCTGTTCCAAGCGAAGCAACAACATTAGTTATTCCATATTGATTAAGAGCTATACAATCCATGTAACCTTCAACTATTATGAAGTATCTATCTTCCATTTTTTCCTTTATAGCAAAATTTAATCCATATAGATTATATCCTTTTTGAAATACTAAGGTCTCTGGAGAATTTAAATACTTTGGCTTTGAATCATCTAAAACTCTTCCACCAAAGCCTATTACATTTCCCTTGATATCAAATACAGGAAACATAACTCTATTTCTAAATCTATCATATATATTACCCTTATTTTTGCTTTTTAAAACTAAACCTGCTTCTAACAAGTCATTTTCTTTAAAGCCTTTTCTTTTTAAATAATAGATTAAGCTATTCCATTCATCCTTTGCATACCCAAGCCCAAATTTTCTTATAGTAGAGTTTTTAATACCTCTATTAAAGAAGTATTCTTTTGCCATATTATTTTCCATAAGATTTTTAAAAAAGAAGCGTCCTGTTTCTATATTTACTTTATAAAGAATCTCTTTCTTTCTATTTATTGAACTATTAACTTTCCCTTCATTTAAATCTAATGGTATATTAGCTTTCTCAGCTAAATATTTTAATGCCTCTACATAGTTCATGTTCATTTGTTTCATAACAAACGTTACTACATTTCCTGCTTCCCCACATGAAAAACATTTATATATCTGCTTTTCCTGTGAAACTGAAAAGGATGGATTTTTGTCATTGTGAAAAGGGCATAACCCCACAAAATTTCTTCCAGTCCTTTTTAACCTTACACTTTCTGAAATTATGTCCACAATATCATTTTCTTGTTTTATTCTCTCAATAATTTCTTCTGAAATTTTCAAGGAGTCTTCTCCCTTTCTTCAAAAATTTTTTCAACAGTTTATATATTATTCGACATTAACTTTATTTATCCTTTTATTTTTATAAATAATATTAATTTTATTTCATATGGTTTATAATTCCATAAATTTATTTTTTTATTCATAGGAAAATATATTCAATATGTTTTTTTATTCATAAATTAATGTCAACCCCTTAAAACTTTCAATTTTCTCTTTTAGGCTCATATAAACTTCTTCATATGTTATAATTCTACATTTCTCTTTTAAATCCTTTATTTATTATTCCTAATTATCTATAATATATTACTAATACTTAAATTTTATTTTTTTAGTATATTTACAATCTAATCTTAATATCAATATTATTAAAGTAATATTTTTTGGAGTAATTTTATGACTACTCTATTATCTTATTCAAAACATTCAATTTTTTCTCCTAATAATATAAAAAAATTAATTTTGCCATACTATAATTTAGAGAATTCTAATGTTAGTATGGTTAAATTTAAAGATACAGATAAACAAAGAGCTGTTTATAAAGTTGAAACTAATAAAAAAATTTATTGTTTAAAAAAAGTTTATTATTCTAAAGAAGCCCTTCTTTATGTATATTCTTGCTTAGAATGGCTTTATCGTTGTGGATTAAATGTTCCAAAGCTAATTCCAACTATAAGTGGAGGGCGTTTTGTAGATTTTGATGATATGCTTTTTATTCTTACTGAATGGATTGATGGTATAAAGTGTAATTTTGATAATATTCAACATATCTTTTCTTCTTCTTTTGAACTTGGAAAGCTTCATACCTCAACAAGAGACTTTGTCCCTATATTAGGAAGTGAAAATAAAAAAGGTTTTGATAATCTCTACATATCAATAGAAAAGCATTTTCATGATATATTAAAATCATCAAATTATGCATTTCAATACAAAGACCATTTTTCAAAAGAATTTTTATTAACATTAGAAGAAAATATTGAACTATGTAAGATATGTACTTCTATTTCTAGCGAAATAAACCATAGTCTTTTATCTACCTCCCTTTGTCATGGAGATTATGTAAATAAAAACATACTTTTTTCTAATAGCAACAAAGTATGGATTATTGATTTTGATAAGTGCAAGATGGATTATTCTGCTCATGATATTTCTTATTTTTTGAGAAGACTTCTAAAAAGAGATAATACAAATTGGAATTTAGATATAGCATTAGAGGTTTTAAATAACTATAGTTATTCTTCTTCATTATCTTCTGATGATTTAAAATATATTGTTTCTTATATATGCTTTCCTCAAAAATATTGGAAACTATCAAAAGATTATTATAAAAATAGAAAAAAATGTAATAAAAAAGCTTTTTATGAGCTGTTAAAGAAAAATAATAAAAAAGTGAAGTATCAATTAAAATTTTCAAAAGCCATATTAAATTATTTTAATTTTACTAACTGGAAATTACTCTAAGTCATTATTAGACTTAACAAATTATACACAACTTAATGAATGATAAAATAAAAAAAGTTCCATGCCAATTATTGTTTATAATTAATATGGAACTTTTATTTTTCATGTCTTATTTTTTAATTAAATTTTATTATCTAGGATTTTTTACTTGAGCTTGTGCTGCTGCAAGTCTAGCTAAAGGAACTCTAAATGGTGAACAAGAAACATAATCAAGTCCAACATTATGACAGAATTCAATTGATGAAGGGTCTCCACCATGTTCTCCACAAATTCCTAAATGAATATTTGGTCTAACAGCTCTTCCTTTTTCTGCTGCCATTTGAACTAATTGGCCTACTCCTGTTTGATCTAATTTTGCAAATGGGTCTTGTTCATAAATCTTCTTATCATAATAAGCTCCTAAGAATTTAGCTGCATCATCTCTTGAGAATCCAAATGTCATTTGTGTTAAATCATTTGTACCAAATGAGAAGAATTCTGCTTCAGTTGCTATTTTATCTGCTGTAAGAGCAGCTCTTGGAATTTCAATCATTGTTCCAATATGATAGTCAAATTTAACATCATTTTCTGCCATAACAGCTTCTGTTGTATTAACTACTATATCTTTAACATATTTTAATTCCTTTACTTCTCCAACTAATGGTATCATTATTTCAGGAACTACATCATATCCTTTATTCTTTCTAACTTCTATTGCGGCTTCTATTACTGCTCTAGTTTGCATTTCTGCTATTTCTGGATATGAAACTGCAAGTCTACAACCTCTGTGTCCCATCATAGGATTAAATTCATGTAAGCTGTCTACTGTAGCTTTTAATTCTTCATAAGTTAAATCCATTTCTTTAGCTAATGCTCTTATATCCTCTTCTGAATGAGGTAAGAATTCATGTAGTGGTGGATCTAAGAATCTTATAGTTGCTGGTCTTCCTTCTAAAGCTTCATACATTTCTATAAAATCTTGTTTTTGCATTGGAAGTATCTTATCTAATGCTTTTCTTCTTTGTTCAACATCCTTTGCTACAATCATTTCTCTAACTGCCATTATTCTATCTTCTGCAAAGAACATATGCTCTGTTCTACATAATCCAATACCTTCAGCTCCAAATTCAACAGCTTGCTTAGTATCTCTTGGATTATCCGCATTAGTTCTTACTTTAAGTTTTCTTATTTCATCTGCCCATCCCATAAATGTTGCAAAATGACCTGTAATTTCTGGGGTTACTGTTTTAACAGCTTCTCCATATACATTTCCTGTTGAACCATCTATTGATATAAAGTCTTGGTCTGTATAAACCTTTCCATCAACTTCTATAGTTCTAGCATCTTCATTAACCTTAATTGCTCCACATCCTGAAACACAGCAAGTTCCCATACCTCTAGCAACAACTGCTGCATGAGAAGTCATTCCTCCTCTTACAGTTAATATACCTTGAGCTGCTATCATACCTTCTATATCCTCTGGTGAAGTTTCAAGTCTTACTAAAACAACCTTTTCTCCTTTTTCTGCTCTTTCTTTTGCTTCTTCAGCAGTGAAACAAATCTTACCACAAGCTGCTCCTGGAGATGCTGCAAGTCCTTTTGCAATTACCTTTGCTTTCTTTAAATCTTCAGAATAAAATGCTGGGTGAAGTAAAGAATCTAATTGTTTTGGTTCAACCTTAAGTATTGCTTCCTCCTTAGTTAAAGCACCTTCTTCAACTAAATCAACAGCAATCTTTAATGCAGCTTGTGCTGTTCTCTTACCATTTCTAGTTTGTAAGAAGTATAGCTTTCCTTCTTCTATTGTTATTTCCATGTCTTGCATATCTTTATAATGAGATTCTAATGTATTTATTATTCCTACTAATTGTTTATAAATCTCTGGATTTTGTTCTTCTAATTGAGATATTGGTTGTGGAGTTCTTATACCTGCAACAACATCTTCACCTTGTGCATTCATTAAATATTCTCCATAAATCTTCTTTTCTCCTGTAGCAGGGTTTCTTGAGAATATAACTCCTGTTCCTGAAGTTTCTCCTTTATTACCAAATACCATTTGTTGAACGTTTACTGCTGTTCCCCATTCTCCTGGTATATCATTTAATCTTCTATAAACTATTGCTCTTGGATTATCCCATGATCTAAATACTGCTGTTACAGATTCTATTAATTGAACCTTTGGATCTTGTGGGAATGGTTCTCCTTTTTCTTTCTTGTATATTTCTTTAAATTGCCCTACTAATTCTTTTAAATCCTCTGCTGTAAGGTCTGTATCTACTTTATATCCTTTTTCTTCTTTCATTTCATCTAATTTATCTTCAAATAATCTCTTTTCAATGCCCATAACAACATCTGAGAACATTTGAATAAATCTTCTATAAGAGTCATAAGCAAATCTTGGATTTGAAGTTTTCTTAGCAACGATTTCAACAGCTTCATCATTTAAACCTAAGTTTAATATTGTATCCATCATTCCTGGCATAGAAGCTCTAGCTCCTGATCTTACTGAAACTAATAATGGGTCCTCGTTACTTCCAAATTCTTTTCCAGTAATTTTTTCTAATTCCTTTATACTACTTTCAATTTGTTCTAATACTTCTTGAGAAATTTTCTTTCCATCTGCATAATATTTGTTACATGCCTCAGTTGTAACTGTAAATCCCTGAGGTACTGGAATTCCTAAATTGGTCATTTCTGCCAAATTGGCTCCTTTACCTCCTAGTAAATTTCTCATTGATGCATTTCCTTCACTAAAAAGGTAAACATATTTATTCTCCATCTCAAAACTCCTCCATTCTTACACAATTAAATTTATATACTAACAGTCCTTTACCAAAGTACCGATAGATTCATATTTGTTTTTTGATAGTTATTTGTATTGAATTGTCGTATAATTCAGTCTTTTTAAATTTTACCATTACTTACATTTAAAATCAAGTATACGATTGCAATTTTCTAAATATTTTTTCTTTTTTACCTTTTTAATTCATAATATAAATTTTCAAAAAAGAAGGAAATATTCAGACAATTCAGATTAAAATAACTTTTCTTATTATAGTATAATTATACCACATGATTTCTGTTTGACTATACTTAATTTTCAGAAAAATTAAACTTATTCGTCCGATATTTCCTTTTATATAAATTTATCATTAAAAATCTTCGTTTTACTTATAATTTCTTTAATTTTCCTTTTCCTCTTCATCATCAAAGTCAACTCTATAAGTAAAAACTGCATTATTATCAAATTCTACTTTATCTTTTTTGTCTTTCTTATCTTTTTTATTTACATTTACTCCAGAAAATTTATTTTTTATTTCTTCTGCCATATTTGAAGCTTTATTTACAACTCCATCAGCAGCTTTTGATACATATTTATTAACAACCTCTATAGAACCATCAGTTTTTGTAATTTCTATAGTAACCTTTGTAGCAACTGCTGCAATAACTCCAAAGGCTAATAAAGGTGGCATAACAAGACCAATTACAGTAGCTGCTATTCCTGCATTAACAGGAACATCTACAAGAACTTGTTCATCTTTTTTAATTTTTATTCTAGCAACATTACCTTTATTTATTAATTCTTTAAGCCATAATTTAAATTCTTCAATTGTTTGTCCTTTTTCTTCTTTTTCCAGTTTATTGTTTTTTAAGTTCTCTTCAGCATAAATTATTGCATCTAAAATATCACCATTTGACATTTCTAATGCTTCCTTAGCTTCCTTATAACTAACCCCTGTTCTTTCAATTACTTTATCTACATCTTCTAATTTTATTTCCATTTTTATCACTCCTTTAAATAATTTAACATTTCTAAACTTTTTGGCTTTTTAGCATAATTATGTGAAATAATATAAGTTGTTACTTTTTCAATTTCCTTTTTTATATCATTTGAAATTTTTAATCTATAAATTTTATCTGGAGATGTATTTAATAAAAACTTTAATGAATTGTAAGCACCTTTTGATAAATATATTCCATGTTGTCTTGTGCAAGATTCACAAATTCCACCAAAATTTGATACATCAATATAGTTTGTTACATTAATCTTTTTCCTACAGCATGTGCAATAATCTAAATTTAGCCCATAGCCAGTGGCTTCTAAAAGCCTTAATTCAAAATATCTTATTAAAAGTTCATAGTCTAATGCATCTGTATCTAATAAGTATAAAATTGTTATAAATTCTTTAAATAACTTTATATTTTTTTCTCCTTCAATTAAAGCTATGTCAATAAGCTCACATATATATGATGAATATGTAAGCTTATCTAAATTGTTTAACAATCCTTGAAATGAATTATGTATTTTTCCTTCTTGTAAAACAAATAGACTTCTTCCTTTAAATAATAAATATTCACCATAACATAAAGGAATAGTATTAGAAAAAAGCTTATTTCTACTTTTTTTAGCACCTTTTGCTATCATAGTAATTTTTCCTAAGTTATCAGTATATAACCATACTAATTTGTCATTTTCTCTATAATCTTGAGTTTTTATTACTACTCCATTACACTTTAAAAGCGACAGAATAACCATCCCCTATTCATTATTTAGTTTTCTTATATCCTAACTCTTTTAATAAGCTTTGATTATCTCTCCACTCTTTTCTTACTTTAACCCAAATTTTTATATTAACCTTTGAATTTAAGAATTTTTCTAGTTCATATCTTGCTGCAGAACCTATCTTTTTTAAGCTTTCACCATTTTTCCCTATTATTATTCCCTTATGAGAATCCTTCTCACAAATTAAATCTACTTCTATATGATAAGTTCCATTTTCTTTTTTCTTCATTTGTATAACATCCACTGCTATACCATGAGGCACTTCATCTCTCAAAGTCCTTAAAGCCTTTTCTCTTACTATTTCAGATACAACAAATCTTTCTTGAACATCTGTTATCATATCATCTGGATAATACTTTGGTCCTTCTGGAAGAGCTTCTACCATTAAATTAACAAGAGTATCTACATTCTTCCCTTTTAAAGCTGATATAGGTATTATTTCTTTAAATTCAAAAGCTTCAGAATACATCTTTAAAGATTCTGCAACTCTTTCTTGAGTATTTTCATCTACTTTATTTAAAACTAAAAATACAGGAGCTTTAGAATTTTTTAATGATTCTAATATAAATTTATCTCCTCTTCCTATTTCACTATCTGGATTGGTAAGAAATAAAACTAAATCTACATCCTTCATTGATTCTTTTGCTGAATTTACCATATATTCTCCAAGCTTATGCTTTGGCTTATGTATTCCTGGAGTATCAACAAAAACAATTTGATAATTTTCTCTTGTTAATATTGTTTGTATATTATTTCTTGTTGTTTGAGGCTTATTTGAAACTATTGAAAGCTTCTCCCCTAAAATTTTATTCATTAATGTTGACTTTCCTACATTTGGTCTTCCTACTATTGTCACAAATCCTGATTTAAACATCTTTCCTCCTAAATTTTATCCTAAATCCTTTTTAGTAAAGGCTCCAGGCATTATTTCTTCTAATGTAGTTGTAATTACTTCATCTTTATTTTTTATTATATATATTTTCATTTTTTCACTTTCTGCAAACTCACATATTACCTGTCTGCATATTCCACAAGGATAAGTAAAATTATTAATATCTCCAATAAGTGCAAGTTCCTTTAAAACCTTATTTCCTTTAGAAACTCCATTAAATATAGCAGTTCTCTCTGCACAGTTAGTAGCTCCATAAGAAGCATTTTCTATGTTACAGCCTGTGTATATCTTTCCATCTTCAAAAAGTGCTGCTGCTCCAACTTTGAAATTAGAATAAGGGCAATATGCCATTTCCCTTGCTTCTATTGCTTTTAAAATCAATTCTTTGTTTTCCATAAGAAACCTCCATAATATTATAATTCATTATATATTATGTACTAAATTTTATATTTTAAAAATTGTAAATATAAGAATAGTAAGCAAGGTTCCAAAAATTCCTCCAACTATTACTTCAGCTAGTGAATGTACCTCTGAATCCACTCTACTTTGAGCTGTTATAAAAGCCATAACATAGCTTAACATAATGCATATAGGTTCTTCTGTTAAAAGAGCTATTACAGTTGCAATTGAAAAAGATAAGGCACTATGACCGCTTGGCATTCCTCCTTTTAATGGAGTTCCTTCCCCAAATATAGCTTTTACTATTATTGTTGCTAATGTTACTATAGCAAGAACAATTAATACAGTATATGGCTGAGAATTTTTAACTTTATGGACTAAAACATATGATATATTGGTCAATTTATCCCAAAAAATAACATAACCAATTATAACTGCATTAATAGCAGTTATTAATACTGCTCCAGCAGCCGCATTTTTAGCTATCTTAGCAAGTGGATGATAATAGTTTGTACTCATATCCACAACTGCTTCTATGGCTGTATTGACAACTTCAGCAGACATTACCATAGTAATTGTAATTACTAATATCAAAAATTCCACTCTTGAAATATCAAAAAAGAAACAAGCTATTAATACTAATATAGCTACCACTAAATGAATTTTCATGTTTCTTTCAGTTCTTACAGTATTAATAATTCCATTAATTGCATTATTAAAGCTATCTACCATTTTCTTAAATTGCATTCTAATTCACCTATCCCCTAACTATATTCATTTTACTTAATATTTTTTCTTCCTCATTTCTCATTATCTTTTTTTCTTCTTCTTCCATGTGGTCATATCCAAGAAGATGAAGCACTGAATGAACCACAAGATATGAAGCCTCTCTTTCAAATGAATGATTATATTCTTTACTTTGCTCTAAAGCCTTTTCTAAAGACAATACAATATCTCCTAATACAAGCTCATCTCCATCCATAAATGTTTCATCGAATTCATAATCTAGGTACAAATCTTTATATACTTTATATTTTTCATAATCAAGCATTGGAAAAGACAGTACATCTGTTTCTCTATCTATATTTCTATTTTCCTTATTTATTGTTCTTATTTCTTCATTATCAACAAATAATAATGATATTTGATAAGGAATTTTTACTCCTTCTTCTCTTAAAGCAAAATCAATTGTAAGTTTGATTTTATTAATAAACTCCTCTGTTGGTTTTATTTTTTCTTGTCTGTCATCAATATAAAGCATTATTTACTCTCCTCTTTATTTACTGTTCTAACTTTTTCTGTTGGATACTCAATTCTTTGATGATATATTCCTTTTAAAGCCTTTAAAAAACATTTTTTTATTTTATCTAAGTCTTTAAATGTTAAATCACAGTTGTTTAGCTGTTTATCCTTTATTTTACCATCAACTATATTAGAAACCATTTGTTCAATTTTTTCTGATGTAGGATCTGTTATTGACCTTACTGCTGCTTCTACTGAATCTGCAAGCATTATTATACCAGATTCTTTTGTGCTTGGAATTGGACCTGGATATTTATAATCATCTTCATTAATGCTATCTGGGTCATCAGAATTATTTTTTTCTGTAATGTAAAAATATTTAACAAAAGTAGTTCCATGATGCTCTGCTATTATATCTTGAATTATTTTTGGAAGCTTATATTCCTTAGATAAGTCTACACCATCCTTAACATGAGATATTATTATTCTTGCACTTAAAGCAGCTGTTATTTTATCATGAGGATTTTCATTTCCAATTTGATTTTCCTTAAAAAAGTATGGTCTTGCAGTTTTTCCAACATCATGATAATAAGCTGCTATACGAGTGACTACTGGATTTGCACCTACTTCTTCTGCTGCCATTTCTGCTAAATTTGCAACAAGCATACTATGATGATATGTTCCTGGAGATTCCATAAGAAGCTTTCTTAGTAATGGACTATTTGGATTACTAAGCTCTAACAATTTTAATGTAGTAACAACATCAAATGTATTTTCTAAAAATGGAAGTATTCCTATTGTTAATACTCCAGATATTAATACTCCAACAATAGTTAATAAGCTATTTATAATAACCTCTTGAACATTAATTGATACCATCATTCCTATAAGAAAATTTAATGTCCCACATAATCCTCCTATTCCTAATGTGGCATAGATTATATCATTTCTTTGTTGCATCTTTCTTAACACAGTTGCCCCTAAAATTGTACTTATAAACCCTAATAGTATAACTTGTGGGTCAAATTCTACCAATGCACCAAGCAATATAACATTGTATGAACCTAAAACCAGAGAGATTCTATGATTAATTAGCATACTTAATAATAATGGAGTGCATACCATTGGAATTAAGTAAGGAGATAAATATTTTGCTCCACTTGCTAAAATCAAGTAAATTACATTTAATAAGCATATTAATATAAGCTTTTTATTATCCTCATAAATTTCTTTATGATTTTTTTTAACATATGTATATTGAAGATCTAAAACAATGCCAACAAATATTGCTGTTAAAATATATAATAAAAGTAATCCTCCTGTTTTACCCTCTTTTATAATTCCAAGTTCTTTAAGCACTTGAATTTGTCCCTCAGTAACAGGCTCTCCTTCTTTAACTATTATCTGATTTTTCTTAATTATTACTTTCTCTGTATTCTTTTTAACTTCTTCTATTTTTTCATTTGTCTTTTCTTCATCATAAAATAAATTAGGTTTTATTTCACTTAAAACAATATTTCTTATTATCTTTTCATAGGAAGAATCTAAATTAAGTTTATCTATTTCAGAATTAGCAGTTTGCTTTGCTGAGGATAAACTCTCTTCATTTCCATCTTGTATATTAGGCTCATAGACAGTATTTAATACATCTAATATCTCCCATTGAAGATTCTTTAATGTATCCTTATTTAAATTTAATAATGTAGTAGCATCATATTCACTTAAAGAAAATTTTTTGTAGTTAGTTAATTCTTTTACCTTATCTTTTACATCTCCATTAGATGAAACTAAATTAATAATTTTTTCAAATAAATCCTTAACTTCACTTTCAGCATTTGTCTTTACTTCACTTTTTTGGGTATACTGTTTATCTACCTTCTGTAATGCTTCATCTAATATTTCTTTAGATGCAGCTTCATCTACTGTTTCTCTTGAAGCTTTTATATCTGATTGTGCTATATCTCCAGCTTTCAAATCATATTTTTTAGGGGAAATGGCTACTATAATTAAAAAATAAGTAATAACAAATGTTAATGTAAATATAAGCATTCTTTGAGATTTATCTCTTATAATGTTTATTTTTCTATCCATTGTTTCACCTTCTCAATTTTAAACTTTATTCTACTGCTTCCTGAGCAATATTTTGTTCTACAACAAAATTTACTTTTACCATTATTCTTTCATTGTCTACTGGCTCTGTTTCTATCTTTCTATCTATAATCTTTCCATCATTAGTTATTTCTTTAGTTAAGGATTCTTCTAACTTTTCTGCTGCTTCTTGAATTGCTACTTCTTTATCTACATTTATTTCTTCTTCCTTTCTTTCAAAATAAGTTATAGTATTAATTACCCCTTTATTACTTTCTATTTTATCATAATACTTAAATTTATTTATAGCCTTTTTTAGATAAATTTTCTTTCCAAATAAATTTAAATATATATCTTTAAGCTTTCCCTCTCCTCTTATCAATTTTTTACCTGATATTTGAACTTCCATCTTTTTTTCATAAAAAGTATTTGCTATTACAGTACCTTTTGCTGGAGTTTCAAATTCTACTCCCTCTTTTCCTTGAATTCCATTAATAAGAATGTCACCTTCATTAACTATATCACCTACTGTTACATTTGCACTTCCAGCTTCTATAAATATTCTTTTTACTTCTCCAGCTCTTGAAGCCACACAACTACCTAATATTTCATAATTTCTTATTTTAGGAGGATTTATTTTTTCCTTAACAACAACCTTTAATATAGAGCCTTCTATCCTTGCCCTTATCCATAATATATTATCATTATTGCTTGAAAGCTTTTTTTCAACTTCATATACATCTATATATTTTTTAGCTATTCCTGGCTTTATACCTACAGAAGCAAGTTCTTTTCTCACTTTATATGGTGCAAGATTTTCTTCAGTTTCTATTTCTATTCCCCAGATATATGTAGAGAGAATATACAATATTATGAAAAATAAAATTCCTCCAAGAATTAGGGTAAATTCCTTTTGAACCCTTTCTAAGAAGAATATAATTCCAGTTTTTTTTATTATCTTTATCTTTCCTTTACAATTTTTAACTAATTCTTCAATCTCTTTATAATACCCATAATTTATGGTTAATAATATTGTTGTTATACTAATTTTCTTGATTTCAATTATATCCATATCTCTTTTCCATAAAATATTTAGTATTTTTTCTGGTGATAAAGAACTTATTTCTAAGGTTATACTTCCTCTATTAAATTTACTTTTCTTCATAACTTTTATCCTCATAAAAGATTGCTCTTATTTCACCATTTATTGTTAAGCTGTTACTTCCCATATAAAAAATTTCAAAATTATTTCCTTGAATTTTTATAATTCCTTTTTTAGATGAAACTTTTATTTCATCTTCACTAAAGGCTACTATTCCTTTATGATTTTCTATTGTAATTTCTTCCTTTCCAGTAATTATAATTTTAGGAATATCTATCATAGTATCTATAGACATATCTAATTTTTCAGCTATAAATTCTTTACCTCTAAATAATTTATTCTTCATAAAATGAACTCCTAAAAAATTTCTCTTTGTATATTATGTTTTTAGGCAAAAAAAAATAACAAAAAGAACTCCTTAGAGTTCTTTTTGTTATTTATTAGTTAAATACTCTTTTACGAGTTGACTTACAAGTTTGCCATCAGCTCTACCTAATGTTTTAGGTCTTACTGCTGCCATAACTTTTCCCATGTCTTTAATGCTACTTGCGCCCAATTCTATAGCTGAATCTTCTACTATTTTTTTGATTTCTTCTTCACTTAACTGCTGAGGAAGGTAATTTAACAAAATCTCTATCTCAGCCTTGTTCTGATCAACTAAATCTTGTCTATTTCCCTTTTCAAATTCAAGCATAGCTTCTCTTCTTTGCTTGACTTCTTTTGCTAATATTTCTATAACCTCTGCTTCATCAACTTTTCTATTATCAGTTTTTTCAACTAATAATATTGCTGACTTTGCAGTACTTAAAACATTTGCTTTAAATTTATCTTTGGCTTTCATAGCCATTTTCCAATCTTCTTGAAGTCTTTCTTTAATTGTTGGCATTATTATCACCTTCTTCCAAAAAGCAATTGCCTACTTAAACTTTCTCTTTCTAGCAGCTTCTGATTTTTTCTTTTTCTTAACGCTTGGCTTTTCATAATGTTCTCTCTTTCTTACTTCTGAAAGAACTCCAGCTCTAGCACACTTTTTCTTAAATCTTCTTAGCGCATTTTCAAGTGTTTCGTTTTCTCCAACTTTAATTTCTGACATAATTATCCCTCCCTCCGCTAGCTAAAATTATAAATTCAACTCAGCTACGGGCTTAATAACACACATGATATTATACAATAAACTTATCAATACTGTCAATATATCTTAAATTATATTTTTAAATTAATATTAAGTTTTATGCTAATTTAATAGGCAATTCTTTACCACCAAGAACATGGAAATGCATATGATTGACAGTCTGTCCTCCATCTTTTCCAGTGTTAGTTAATACTCTATATCCACTTTCATCTATTCCTAATTCTTTTACTATCTTATTTATTACCATAAAAATATGTGCTACTATATCTACATTTTTTTCATTTATAGCATTTACACTTTCAATATGTTCCTTTGGAATAACTAATACATGCACAGGTGCCTCTGGGTTAATATCATGAAATGCTAATACCTTATCATCTTCATAAACTTTATTACTTGGAATTTCTCCCTTTATTATTTTACAAAAAATACAATCTTCCATCTTTTTATCCTCCTATATAATCTTTCCTTCTGCAAAGTCTTTATGAGCTTTTTCTATCCTACACTCTATTATATCACCAGTTTTTATATTTTCAGGTTTTTCTACCTCAACTTTTATATAATTTTCTGTGTATCCTTCAAAAATATTTTCTTTTCCTTTTACTTGTTGTTCTAAAAGAACTTTAACATTTTTGTTTATATATTTTTCAATAAATCCTTGTTCATTTATATCATTTAATGCTATAAGAGCTTTACTTCTTTCTTCTTTTACTTTTCCATCAATCTGCTCTTTCATTTCTGCTGCTCTTGTGCCTTTTCTTGGACTATATTTAAAAATATGAGTTTTTGTAAGCTTAATTTTCTTTAAGAATTCATAAGTTTCATTAAATTCTTCTTCTGTTTCTCCTGGAAAACCTACAATTACATCAGTTGATATTGAAACATCTTTTATATTTTCTCTTAATACATTCACTATATGTTCATATTCTTCTGCTGTATATCTTCTATTCATTCTCTTTAAAACAGTATTACAACCACTTTGAAGAGATAAATGGAAGTGTGGACATAATTTTTTGAAGCCTTTTATTTTTTCTATAACTTCATTTGTAAAGAAAGCTGGCTCTATTGAACCTATTCTTACTCTTTCTATTCCATCAATTTTTTCTATATCTTCAATTAAATCAATTAATGTTATGTTACCCTCTAAATCCAATCCATAAGATGCTGTATGTATTCCTGATAAAATGACTTCTTTAAACCCATGAGATGCTAATTTCTTAATTTCATCTATAACCTTTCTAGGTTCTTTTGAGCATACTGACCCTCTTGCATATGGAATTGCACAATAAGTACAAAATCTATTACATCCATCTTGAATTTTTAAAAATGCTCTTGTTTTATCCTGATACTCTTCTATATTAAGGTCCTCAAATTTTTTATTTTTAAGAACACCTTCAACATGAACTTGAATTTTTTGCTCATCTCTTGCTTTGTTTACATAGTAAACTACATCTCCTTTATTTCTAGTACCTAATACAACATCTACTCCTTCTATTGCAGATACTTCTTTAGGAGCTATTTGAGAATAACATCCTACAACAGCTATAATAGCATTGTTATTTAATCTTCTTGCCTTACTTATAATCTGTCTTGATTTTTTATCTCCCATATTTGTTACTGTACAAGTATTTATAACATAAACATCAGCAATTTCAGAAAAATCCACTACTTCATAACCTTCTCTTATAAATTTTTCTGCCATTGCTTCTGATTCATACTGATTAACTCTGCATCCTAATGTGGAAAATGCAACCTTCATTAAATATTTCCTCCTAAATCGCCAAACTCATATTGCAGTAATGATGCTGCAACAAAGCCAGCTGTTTCTGTTCTTAAAATCCTATTACCTAAGGTTATTATATAAGCTCCCATTTCTTTTAAAGCTTCTATTTCACTTTCTTCAAATCCACCTTCTGGTCCAACCATTATACCTATATTTTTAATATTATCTATCTTATTATTTTCCTTAAGAGTTTTTAAAACACCTTTAAGACCAAAATTTTCAGCATTTTCATATGGCACTAAAAACAAATCCATTTCTTCTACTTCTTTAAGGACTTCATTAAATTCTATTGGCTCTAAAACTTTTGGTATTATGCTTCTCTTGCTTTGCTTTGCTGCTTCTAATACTATTCTATTAAGTCTATCAAGCTTTTTAAAATCTCCCTTTAGCTTAACATCAACTCTTTCTGTTATAACAGGAATGAATTCTAAAACTCCTAATTCTGTTCCCTTTTGAACTATTAAATCCATCTTCTGAGACTTTGGAAGACCTTGAAATAAATAGATATTTATATTACTTTCATTATTAATATCTAATTCCTCAATTATATCTACTAAAACCTCTGTTTTTGAAATACTAGAAATTTCACATAAATATTCTTTTCCATTACAATTATTTAAAACTATCTTTTCTCCTTCATTTAATCTTAAAACCTTGTAAATATGCTTAACATCATCACCTAATATCTTTCCTTTTGTTTCATTAATATTTTCCTTTTGGGTGAAAAATTTATGCATTGAAACCTCTCCTTAATTTACTTTAACTTTGCAATTATGCAGTTCCATTCACCGTCTTTATTTATTGTCTGAACTTCAAATCCACACTCATTAAGCTTATCTGTAACCATATCTACTCTATCATGAATTATTCCTGAAGTTATAAAATATCCACCTGGCTTAATTACTCTGCTTACATCTTCTGTTAATATGCATATAACCTCAGCTATAATGTTAGCAACTACTATATCTGCTTTTCCATCAATAACCTCTATAAGATTACCTTCTAAAATTTCTATATTATCTAAGTTATTAAAAGCAACATTTTCTTTTGCAGATTCTACTGCTACTGGGTCTAAGTCTACCCCTATTGCTTTTTTTGCTCCAAGCTTTGCAGCTGCTATTGCTAATATTCCTGAACCACATCCTACATCAAATACTACACTATCTTTTTTAGTAAACTTCTCTAAAGCTTGAATACACATTCTTGTAGTTTCATGTTCTCCTGTTCCAAATGCCATTCCAGGGTCAAGCTCTAAAACTAGCTCTCCTTCTTTTGCTTCATATTCTTCCCATATTGGCTTTACAACTATCTTTTCTCCAACCTTAGTTGGTTTATAATATTTCTTCCAATTGTTAGCCCAATCCTCTTCATGCATAATTTCAGATTCTACAGTTCCTTCACCAACATCTATTCCAAGTTCTCTAATTTCTTGTACCTTTTCTTTAACATATTTAACTATCTCTTCTATGTTATCTTCATCTGAAAAATATCCCTTAACTAAAGCAAACTTTCCTTTATGCTCTAATACATTTATATCTGCAAAGTCCCATGTTAATGGTCCTTGTTCTCTTCCTAATATATCTTGAGGGTCTTCTATTGCCACGCCCTTACAATCTAGCCCATAAAATATTCCTGAAATAGGTTCAAGAGCCTCACTTTTAGTAATAACTCTAACTTCTATCCATGTTCCTTCCAAAAAAATCATTCCTTTCTTCTCTATTTGCTATATAAATTCTACCTTTTTACTTTTAATGATGTCAAGAAATTATATTATTTCTTTTCTAAGAGCATTAAATTAAAAAGTACATAAATATAATTTGTATAGTATTTTTTAAGTAGCTTACTTTTATTCTTCTATTTATTTAGTTCTGTTTCAGATATAATTTCTATACCTTCATTTTCCAAAAGATATGCTGTAATTCCTTTTCCTTTAATTTTATTTCCAGTAAAGCTTCCATCATAAACAAAGTTACTTCCACAAGAAGGGCTACCTTCTTTAAGTATAGCTTTCTTTATATTAGCTTCTTTTGCAATTTTTAATGTTTCTTCTGCTCCCTTTAAAAATTCCTTTGTAACGTCTGTTCCTTCTTTGCTTATAACTTTTCCTTCCTTAAACTCTATAATTTTTTCAGCACTTCCTAATATTTCTGATGGAATTCTAGGAGTTTTTAGCCCTCCAAGTTGTTCTGGACAAACTAAAAGGGCTTCTCCTTTTCTTAAAAGTTCAAGACATTTTTCATTTATGTTATTTAATCCATTATATTTACAATTTACACCACAAAGACATGCACTTATTAAATACATAACTTCACCTGCTTTATTTATAGTTACATTATCTTTTCAAAAGATATTTATTTTAATTCTACCATAGTCACTCCATCTCCACCTTCTCCATAAGCTCCAAGCCTATAAGATTTTACATGGGGGTGTCTTTTTAGCATATCTGTTATTGCTTTTCTAAGAATTCCTGTACCTTTTCCATGAACTACAGTCACTTCTCCTAAGTTAGCTAAATAAGCTTCATCTAAATATTTATCTGTTCTATAACATGCCTCTTCTGCGTCAAGTCCTCTAAGGTCTATTCTGCTTTCTACTGATTTTAAATTAAGCTTAACCTCTCTTTTCTTTCTAGCTTTAGCGTTTTCTTTTGTTCCTTCAGCTATTCTAAGGTCTTTAAGCTTAACATTTATTTTCATAATACCAGCTTCAACTTGAACTTCCCCTTTATTATCTGGCATACTTACTATTACTACCTTTTGATTTAATGAAGGTAAAAAAGCTTCCATTCCTAAAGTTACCTTTGATATTGATTTTCCTGTATTCTCTCTTTCTTTTATTAAAGCTTTTTCCTTATCTTCTAAAGAATCCTTAAGCTTCTTTCTTTCCTCTTCAAGTCTTTTTCTTCCACCTTCAGCTATTCCAAGCTTTTCAAGTTCTCTCATAGCCTTTAAAATTTCATCAGCTTCATCCTTTGCCTCAGAAACAATTTTTTTAGCTTCAATTCTTGCCTCATTGTAAGCTTTATCTCTTGTTACTTCAAGACGTTTTAATTTTTCTTCATATAAAGCTTTTGATTTTTCTACTTCTTTTTTCAAGATTTCAGCTTCTCTTGCATCTCTGCTTGCTCTTATACTCTGTTCTTGAAGATCTCTTATCAAGTCTTCAAACTGTAAATTATCTTTAGATATATTTTCTTTAGCTTTATCTATAATATCATTAGATAATCCAAGCCTTCTGCTTATTTCAAAAGCATTAGATTTTCCAGGTACTCCTATTAAAAGTCTATAGGTTGGTTTTAATGTTTCTACATCAAACTCAACTGAAGCATTTTCAACTCCAGCAGTTCTTAAAGCATATCCCTTTAATTCACTATAATGAGTTGTAGCAATTATTTTTGTTCCTCTTTCTCTTAATGTTTCTATAATTGCAATTGCAAGAGCAGCTCCTTCTGTTGGGTCTGTTCCTGCACCTAATTCATCAAATAAAACTAAAGAATCTTTATCTGCTTTCTCCATTATTGAAACTATATTAGTCATATGAGAAGAAAATGTTGAAAGACTTTGCTCTATACTTTGTTCGTCCCCAATATCTGCAAAAACCTCTTTATAAAAGCTTACTTTAGAACCTTCCTTAGCACATATTAAAAGTCCACTCATTGCCATAATATGAGTTAATCCAACTGTTTTTATTGTTACAGTTTTACCACCTGTATTAGGTCCTGTAACCATTATTACATTGAAGTTTTTTCCTAAATAAATATCTGAAGGTACAACCTTTAGAGGGTCTATTAAAGGATGTTTTGCTTCAATTAAATCAAAAGAACCATCATCAGTTACAATAGGCATTATTCCATTTATTGATGAAGCATATTTTCCTTTTGCAAAAATAAAATCTATTTCTCTTAAAATTTTCATATTGCTATTTAAAACTTCAATATTATCTTTAACCTTAACAGAAAGAGCCCATATAATTCTTTCTATTTCAGCTTGTTCTTTAAGTTTTAATTCTTTTATTTCATTATTAAGATTTACAAGACTCATAGGCTCTATAAAAAGAGTTGCCCCAGTTGAACTTTGGTCATGAACAAGCCCTGGAACTGCCCCCTTATATTCAGCCTTAACAGGAAGAACATATCTATCTCCTCTCATTGTATAAATAGCATCTTGAAGATATTTAGCATTGCTTCTAACAATACTATTAATCTTTTCTCTAATAGAAGAATTTTTTTCTTTTAAGCTTCTTCTTATGTTATATAAAGTTCCACTTGCCTTATCTGCAACTTCCTCTTCTGAAACTATTGACCTTTCTATTTCAAGCTGAAGATTTTTTATTGGAGTTAAGATATAAGCTAAATCCTCAAGCTTTGGAAAACTTTCTTCCTCATCTCTTCTAGCTAAGTATTCCTTCATTCTTTCTGTACATCTAAGCATATTGCCAACATAAAGAAGCTGAGCTAAAGAAAGTGCTCCCCCTTTTCCTGCCCTTTCTAAAGCTTCCTTAATATCATAAAGCCCCTCAAAAGGAGGATTTCCCTTTTTTATTAAAATATCATAAGCTTCTTTAGTTGCTTCTAAAGCATTTTTTACTTCATATATAGATTCATAAGGTGATAATTCTCTTACCTTTTCCTTACCACCAGATGTAACTGCATATTTCTCTAATTTTTCTCTTATTTTATAAAATTCTAAAATCCTTAACGATTTTTCATTCATTTTATTCTACACCTCTTCTATAATGCCCCTTAGTAAATTTTTTTCCTTCTACTCTTTTAAATCCCTTTATCTCTTTTAATATTTCCATAACTTCATTTTCATCTTCATCTTTAAAATCAACTCTAAAACTATTTATTCCAATGCTTTTTAAATCATCAATTTCATCAATAAGATTTAAAGGAAGTGAATTTAATATATGACTTCTACAATACTTATCTGTCATAACTTTAAAACCTTCATTCATTCTATCAACAAGAGCAAAGCTATCTTTCATACAAGCTCCATTACATTCTTTATCTTTACACTTTCCTCCAAAGCTACTTCCTATAGGACAATATTCGCTTACCATAAGTTCTGATTTTCCATATATTCCACATAAAGCTCCACTTTTATCATTGATTTCCTTTATTTCTTTCCTATTAATTTCAAGACTTAAAGAAACATTATTTAAATCTTTTCTATAAAATTCTAATGCTTTAGAGTTAAATATATTAAGTTTATAATCTCCAATTAAATAAAGCTTATCTTTAAATACATTAATAATTCCTGCATTAGATGTTATAACTCCTTTTATGTACTTTGAAGCTTCTTCTATTTCTTTAACTATAAAATCAAACTCTTGTTTTATTATCTCTGGAGTTAAAATATATAAATTTAAATCTTTATATTCTTCTAAATCCTTTAAAGATATTTTATCACTATTTCTTAAAGATAAATCAACACCAATATCTTTAATACCTTCCTCTACTAAAGCCTTTAACTGTTTTTTAGTACAACAAGTATATAATATAAAATCCTCTTTATTTTCTTTTAAATTAATATTCTTTTCTAAAGTTTCTTTTACATTTCTCCTTCTTCTATATTTTGAAGTTACATCCTTTAAAATTTTATCAAAAAGCTCTCTTCTTAAATTATTAAGAGAAGATATGCTTATAAAACCATCTTCAAAAGTTAAAAACTCTATATCTTCAAGTTTGTATGGATACTCCCCTGATTTTTTTAAAGCATTAACTATTCTTTCTTTATCTAAAAGCTTATTTGAAGCTACCTCTATTACATTTCCTTCTACCTCATAATTTTCTCCCATAAAAGAAGTTTTAAGCTTTATATTTGAATTGACCTTAAACTCAACCTGTCCCTTTAAGAATATTTTTTTCATATAAGGTTTTATGCTATCTTCTAATCTTAAAAAAAGCTCTTTACTAGAAGTTCTATATAATATTTCACCTTTTTTATATTCCCTAGGAAATAATATTACCCTTTCTCCTACTTCTGCCTTTTTTACTTCTTGTTTGTTTTTTAATATCTTGCTTAATGTAAAGCCTTTATCCTTAAATCTTATTCCATCACCAATAGATAAGCTTTCCTTTAATATAATTTCTCCATTATCTAATACTTTACCTATTTCCACTCCTGTATTTTTAGGAAACTTATAACTCATCATATCTCTTCCTATGTTCTTTTTTAAATAAGCAGTAGAAAAACCCTCTCTATTAAATAATTGAAGTAATACCTTTTTTCCTTCTTGAACATTAAAGTTTTTATTATAATACTCTTTCTCTATTGCTTCTCTATAATTTTCCACTACTCCAGCTACATATTCTGGTCTTTTCATTCTTCCTTCAATCTTTAAAGAATATGCTCCTGAATCTATAATATCTTTAATATTTTCTATTGTACATATATCCTTAGGACTTAAAAGATATGCTTTTTTTTCTCCCATGTTATTAGATTTTAATGTATATTCCATTCTGCATGGTTGTGCACATCTTCCTCTATTTCCACTTCTTCCACCTATCATGGAGCTCATAAGACATTGCCCTGAATAACACACACATAAAGCTCCATGAATAAAAATTTCAGTTTCAATATTTAAATCCTTTGAAATATGTTTTATTTCTTCTAAAGAAAGCTCTCTAGATAGAACTATTCTTGTAAAGCCTTTTTCTTTAAAATAAATAGCTCCTTCTCCATTATGTATTGTAACTTGTGTTGAGGCATGTATTTCAAAATCACTATATTTTTCTTGTATAAGATTAACTAAACCTAAATCTTGAACAATAAGAGCATCTACACCTATCTCATATAAATACCCTACATATTTAATAGCTTCATTAAGCTCCTTTTCCTTAAGTAAGGTATTCATTGTTACATATATTTTAACACCATAGCTATGACAGTAATCTACAGCTTTTTTCATGGTTTCATTATCAAAATTTGATGCATAAGCTCTAGCTGAGAACTTACTTCCTCCTAAATAAACTGCATCTGCGCCATTATTTATAGCAGCATAAAGGCTTTCTATACTTCCAGCTGGTGCTAATAATTCTACTTTTTTCATTCTTTATATCTCCTAAAATTTATCTTTAAGTTAAGTAGCTTTTTTCTTAGTAATATTATAAAGCCATTCTTTACTTAAATTATATACAAATATTATATTAGAATAAATAAGAGGCCTAATTAAGCCTCTAAATTTATTATTTCATTAAAGGATTTTGTGACTTTTTTAATTTAGCTAATTGAATTTGAGTATCTATTAATTTATTTTCAAGCTCCATAATTTTATATTTTGCATTTCTTAATTCTTGATTAGAATCTTTTCCATTATCAATAACCTTATTTTTTAAATCTATCTTTTTTATAAGCTCTTCTTTTTCTAGGTTTACTTCACATATTTTTTCCTCTAGGCTTTCTTTTACTTTACTTATTTTATATATTTCTTTATTTAATTTTGCTTCTTTCTCTTTTAATGTGTTAACCTCTTTTGTTAGAAGTTCTTCCTTTTCTTTTGATTCTTTGAACTTAGTTTCTACTATTTCTTTGCTTGAAACTAACTCTTCTAATTCATTTTTTATATTTTTTTCATTCTTTTCAGATTCTTGAATCTTATTTTTTAAATTGTCATTTTGAGTCTTAATTTCATTAATTTCTTGATTTAATTCTTTATTTTTATCTTTTACATCAGTTATTTCCTTAGCTAAAAGTCCTCTTAAGCTATTTGCTTTTTCTAGGTTTTCTTTAACTTTTTTATGTTCTTCTTTAGTTTTACTATTTTCATTGTTTAGCTTTTCTACTTCTTCTGTTAAAAGCTCATTTTCTTCTTTTAAATCATTAACTTCCTTATCTAATTTAGTATTAGACTCTGTAAGATTTTTAATTTCTTTCTTATTTTCTTCATTTATATTTTCTATTGTTTTCTTTTCATTATTTAAATTTTTAATCTTGTCATTTAAGTTAATATTTTCTTCCTTTAAGGCTATATTATTTTCCTTTGACTTTTTAAACTCCTCTTCTAATGATTTTCTTAAGCTATTTGATTGATTTAGTTCAATTCTATTTTTTTCATTTATATCCTTTGACTTTTGAATTTCTTTACTTAACTCTTCAATTTTTCTTAAATTACTTGAATTTTTGTCTTTTTCACTTGTTACTTCTCTAGATAATGAAGCTTTTAAAGTACTTACTCTATCTAAATCCAATTTTAGCTTTTCATTTAAATTTTTAACTTCTAAGTTTTCATCTTTTAATTCTTCTATTTCTTTTACATATTTATTTATACTTTCCTTTAAAGTTGAAATTTGTTTTGCTAAAGCTTCATTTACATTTCTAGATTGATTTAATTCTATTTTTATTCTTTCGCTTGTTTTCTTTATTTCTTTATTTTCTTTTATAAGTCTTTCTTTTTCTTCAATTTCTTTTGTTAAATTAGACTTTATTTCATTTTCCTGATTTTCTTTTGATTTATTTCTATCATGAACTTTTTTTAACTCTTCATTTTCTCTAAATGTTTTTTCATATGTTCTTGTTAATTCATTATTCTTTCCTATTAATTTATTATTCTCATCTTTTAAAAAATTTATTCTTTCTGTAAGTTCTTTTCTAACCTCTTCTCTTTTATCATCATAACCTTCTTTTTCAACTAATAAAACTTCACATCTTTCTCTAAGTCTTTTTGCTTCTTCCTCAAGCTTTTGGCTTCTTTCTTCTGCGATTTTATTTCTTTTTGAAAGTTCATCAGCTTCAGAATCAGTTCTATATAACTCATCTGCAATATTAATAGCTGCAAGAACGCTTGCATCCACAGAACTTAAAACTCCATTATTAGCTTTTATTTGTTTAATCTTTCCATCAACAAAACTTGAAACATCTTTTAAATATTGTTCATTATCATTTCCTTTTAAATTATACTCTCTTCCATTTATCTTAACTGTAACCTTTATCATGTAGCTTACACCTCACATTTACTCATATAATATAATTATATTGAAAGTAGTATTATAAAACAACTTCTATTTATGAACAA
>CACZYK010000016.1 GCA_902785295.1 uncultured Clostridium sp. | reverse complement strand
TGAAGAATATGAAAAACAGGATTGTGAAATTAATGCTGCAAAAAGATTGCTTAAAAAATTAAAATATAAATTTAAAAATCTTCCTATTTGCATTTTAGGGGATAGTCTTTATGCATGTAAATCACTTTATGATATTTGCGAAGAATACAATTGGAAATTTATTTTTAGATTTAAGGAAGGTCGTGCAAAAAGCTTATGGAATGAATTTGTTGAACTTAAAAATATAGAATCTTTTAAAATTATTACACAAGATTCTTCTAAAACTGATATAAATGAATATGTTAATGAAGTTTATTATCTCTTTAATGCTGACTATTATAGTAAATAAAATGACTTTTAGTCATTTTATGATATAATAGTCTTATTATTAAAAATGAAGGTGTGGTTAGATGAAGAATGTTTTGAAAATTTATAAAAGAGATATTAAAGAGATTTTTAAAAACAAAGTGGCTTTAGCCATGGCTATAGCTCTTATAATATTACCATGTCTATATGCTTGGTTTAATATTAAGGCAGCTTGGGCTCCTTATGAAAGTACAGGAGGAATTCAAGTTGGAGTGGTTAATGAAGATAAGGGTGGAAGCTTTAATGGAAAAGAATTTAATGCAGGAGAACAAATAATAGATTCTATGAAAGAAAATGATGCTCTTGGATGGAATTTTATAAGTAAAAAAGAAGCAGAAGAAGGATTAGAAAATGGAAAATATTATGCTACACTTTTAATTCCAGAAGATTTTACAGAAAAGTTATTATCAATTACTACAGATAATATAGAAAAACCTAAAATAATATATTCTGCAAATCAAAAACTTAATGGGGTAGCAGCTATAATCACAAATACTGGAGCAAGTACAATAAAAACTGAAGTAGGAAAGCAAGTTGTAGAAACAGTAGATGGAATCATATTTAAAATAGTTAATAACATAGGAACAGAAGCAGAAAACTCAAAAGAAAAAATAAGAAAGTTTGTTGATATACTTTATAAAATAGATGATAGTATGCCTGAATTAGTTCAGCTTTTAGATAAGGTAAGTGATGGTTCTTCTAAAATAGATGAAGTTGTTGAAAAAAGTAATGAAATTGTTCCAGAACTTGAAGGTGCATTAAATGAATGTGATAACATACTAAACAAAGGAAATGATTATTTATCAGAAATACAAAAAGGAGTAGAAAGTATAACTCCTTCAATAGAACAAGGTTTAGCATTTTCAGTTAATATTTTAGATTCAGCAAATAATTTACTTGAACCTATAAATTCTGAAGAAACATCAGAAAATATAAAAAATTTATTAATAACTTCAAAAGAAAGATTAGAAAAGGTTAATACTTCATTAGTATCTTTAAATTCATTATTAAAGTCAATTAATAGTGTAGTAAATAATGAAAAAATTTCTTCAGTAATAATTACTTTTGAAAATATAAGCATAAAAAGTACAAATGTAATAGATTTAATAGATAAAGGAATAAGTGATATAGAAAATGGTAAAACTTTATCAAAAGAAAGATTAAATTCCATAAGAAAAGCTGTAAGTGATACTAGAAATTTAGTAAATAAGGCAAATGAAGATTACCCTAAAGTTATACTTCCAGCTATTAATCAAGGAATAAGTGATATAGGTAGCTTGTTAAATAATGGAACAATACTTTTAAATGGCATTAAAGATTGTGTTCCTGATTTAAAAAGTATAATTTCATTAATAAATGATGGCTCAAATTTAGGAACAGATGAAATTCCAAAAATTAAAGAAAAATTACCAACAATTAAAGAAAAGCTTGATGATTTTACAAGTAAGGTAAAAAAGTTAGATGATGGAGAAACCTTTGATGAAATACTTAATTTAATAACATTAAATGGAGAGGAGGAAAGTAGCTTTTTATCAAGTCCAATAGAGGTAGAAAAAGATATATTATATCCAATTGATAACTATGGTTCAGAAACAGCACCATTTTATTCAAGCCTTGCATTATGGGTTGGTTCTTTATTATTAGTAGCTTTAACTACTGTTAAGGTTAAAAAGTTTGAAGATGGTTCAGATAAAGAATTTACTGAAGTAGAAAAATTCTTTGGTAAATATCTTACTTTTATAACAATAGGATTATTACAAGCTATACTTCTTATATTAGGAGATATATACATATTAAATGTATATAGTGTAGAATCATTATTATTTATATTAATTTCAATGTTTATAAGTCTAGTATTTAATACTATAACTTATTCTTTAACAGCTGGTATAGGAAAGATAGGAGAAGCAATTTCATTTGTGCTTTTAGTAGTACAAATAGCAGCAGGTGGAGGATTATATCCTATAGAAGTATTACCTAAATTTTTCCAAGACATATACAAATGGCTTCCATTTAAATATTCTATTGGAGCTATGAGAGAAGCTATTGGAGGAATTACTTTAGAACTTTTAATAAAAGATATTTTATACTTAGCAATTTATTTTATAGTATTTTTATTAATAGGAGTAGTTATTAAAAAGCTATTAAATGGTAAAGATTATTTTGGAGAAAAATTTGAGGAAAGTGGATTATAATATAAAGGAGATAAGTTAAGAGCTATGAAGAATATATTAAAGATATATAAAAGAGATATAAAAAGTATTTTTACAAACTGGGTAGCATTAATTATAGCAATAGCACTTACTATACTTCCAGCTCTTTATGCATGGTTTAATATTAAAGCAGACTGGGATCCTTATGGAAATACAAATGGTATACAAATAGCAGTAGTAAATAATGATAAAGGTGGAACTCTTGAAGATAAAAAAATTAATTTAGGAGAGCAAGTTGTAGATTCTTTAAAAGAAAATACTGCTCTTGGTTGGAATTTTGTAAGTGAAAAAGAAGCTAAAGATGGACTTCAAAAGGAAATTTATTATGCAAGTATAGAAATTCCATCAGATTTTACAAAAGACTTATTAACTATGACAACAGGTGATATAGTAAAACCTAAATTAAAATATACCCTTAATCAAAAAATAAATCCAATAGCTCCTAAAATAACAGATAAAGGAGTTACAAGTATTCAAGAGAGAGTTTCAAGTCAAGTAGTAGAAACAGTAGATGGAATAATTTTTAAAATTGCAAATGAACTTGGAATTCAAGCTTTAAAAGTTAAACCAGATGTAGAAAAACTTGTTGATATAATATATAAATTAAATGAAAATATGCCAGAGATAGAAGAACTTATAAATAAGGCTTATGATGGGTTAATAACTGGAGAAGATTTAGTAAATAGAATAAATGAATTAATACCAACTTTAAGTGATACTATAACTAAAAGTGAGGATATATTAACAAAGGGAGAAGATTATTTAAACAAAATACAAAATACAATAAATGAATTAGCCCCAGTAATAGAACAAGATTTAAATGTTTGTGGAAATGTTTCTCAAGATATTTATGATTTAGTTAATTCTATTAATTATGATGAAACTTCAGAAGAACAATTAAAACAAATAATAACTTTTTCAAAAACATCTTTAGAAAATATTGATACAAAGATTCAAGGAATAAAAAATATTGTAGATTATATAAATAACATAATAAATAGTAATAAATTAACTGAAATATCAAATAGATTTAATGAAACACATATTAAATTTAATAATACAATAACAGTTATAGATAAGTTACTTAATGAAACAGATAATAATGGACTTCTTACTAAAGAATTTTTTAATGAGGTAAAATCAAAAATTGGAGAAGTAAATAATAAAGTATTATATTTAAATTCTGATTTTAACAATGTGATTTTACCAGAAATTCAATCTGGAATAACAAAGATAAATAATATTTCAGATAATGGATTAGTAGCATTAAAAAAGATAGATAATGCTATGCCTCAAATAAATAGTATTGTAGGTACTTTAGGAAGTGGTATAGAACTTGGAAAAGATAAGCTTCAAGAACTTAAGGAAATACTTCCAGAAGTAAAAACAAAGCTAAGCCAAGTAGTAGAGAAAATAGATTCTGTAAATGATGAAGAAAAGATAGATGAAGTATTAGCCCTTCTTATAAATGATTGGAAAACAACATCATCATTTTTAGGTGACCCTGTAGAAATTGAAAAAAATACACTATATCCTATTCCTAATTTTGGCTCAGAGTTATCACCTTTCTTTACAACTCTTTCAATATGGGTTGGAGGATATTTATTAATAGCAATATTTAATGTAAAAACTAAAAAGTTTGAGGATGGAGAAGAAATAAAGCCTATTGAAGAATACTTTGGAAAACTTATGCTATTTATTACTATAGGAATATTTCAAGCTTTAGTTGTTACTTTAGGAGATATATTTATGCTTGGAGTATATTTAGTTCATCCAGTATTATTTGTAATTTCAAGTATATTTATAAGTATTGTATTTACAACAATATTATATACATTAGTTTCAGTTTTCGGAAATGTAGGAAAGGCAATAGGAATAATATTTCTTGTACTTCAAAGTGCTGCTTCAGGGGGAACTTTCCCAGTAGAAGTAATGCCAAAGTTCTTCCAAATTATTCATCCATTCCTTCCATTTAAGTATTCAATAGGAATTATGAGAGAACTTGCAGCAGGTATTAATAAGGGAATATTATTAAAAAATATTATTATGTTAGTTGCATTTTTAGTTGTATTTTTAGTAATAGGATTAGCTTTAAAAGGAATAATAAATAAAAGTACAAAAAAAATATCAGATAAGTGGAAAGAAAGTAGTTTTGCTGATAAATAAATAGTTTAATTTTAAGTATGAGTTATTTTTATTTAGAATAATTCATACTTTTTTCTTTTAGAATTATTTAGTAAAATTTAAAAATCCTTTCTAGGTTAAATCTTCACAATATTAATTATTTAATGTAAAATAAATATTATGTAAGGGGGATTTTAGGGTGCAGAATTTTGAAGAATATAATGATATCTTATACATAGAAAGAAAAAAATATGTAGCAACATTTTTAATAGCCTTAATTGCATTTTTAGCAATAAAATTTTCATTAAAAAATATGAATGACTTAGGAGAAGATATTATTAACATAGTTTTTCTTATAGAGTCAAGTTATATATTATTAATAGTTAAGTTTACTAAAAGCATATATACACAAGGCTTTTTTAAAGTTTGTAGTTTTCTTAATATTTTTGTAGTGTTGTCTTGCTTAATAAATCTTTTACCGGGAAAGCCAGAAATAAGTTCTCAATTTTTTGAGATGGGAGGAAGACATACATTACAAAGTATTACATTTTATATATTTTCTATTTTGCTTGCATTTCAGGTAAATTATATAAACAAAAACAGAAAATTTTCTATAATGCTTATACTTGTAAGTATAGGACTATTATGTGCAAATCATTATACAGTAATAAATGGTTATTCTTTAGGCATGATGAATTTTATTAATGTTATTTCTACTCTTGTTCTATTAAATAATATAGTAGGACTTAGGTCATATGACCTTTTTAAAGATAGAAGAGTTAATTATGTAACAACTTATAATGTATTAATTTTAATAGTTGTTCTTTTATATATGCTTACACTTATCTTAAGAGGAAATGAAAAAATTTATTTAACTTATGTTTTTAGATGCCTTGAGTTTTGTGCAATTACAACTGGCTGTAGTGTAATGTCAGAGCATTTATTAAGCATCCCCTATAATGTAATATTTAGAGATTTGTATGAAAGAAATATGGAACTTGATAAGCTTAATAAAAGAATATTTTCAAGAAATAGAGAATTAGAATTCACTCAAAAGGTTATGCTTAATAAAGAGAGCATACTTAGAAATTTCTTTACAAATGTTCCAATTCCATTAGTAATAATAAATGAAAATAGTGAGAGAATAGTTTTTGCAAATTCAAGTTTTTGTGAATTAATAAATGCGAGAAATATAAGAGATATTATGAATAGAAAATTATTTTCTTTTGTAAAAATAGAAAATAATCCATTTCTTGATGAGAATATTAAAACAACAAATCCTATATTTAGAGGAGTGATTGATTCAGATACATATGTGGATATGGAAATAGTTCATATATTAGATGATGAAGAAGAAAGAATAGTTCTTTTTACAGATGTTACCTCTGCTATAAAAGCAGCTAAAATGAAAGAAACTATGGAAAATAAAAAGCTAGATGAAAAACTAAAAAGTGATTTTTTATCTAACATATCCCACGATTTAAAAACTCCTATAAATGTTATTTATTCTGCAACACAGGTTATAAAAATGTATATAGAAAATGATAATTATGAAGCTGTGAGAAAGTATAATAATATTTCAAAGCAAAATTGTATATCACTAATAAGACTTACTAACAATATTATAGATACAAGTAGAATATATGCAGACTATTTAACTCCTAATTTAAGAGTAAAGAATATTGTAGATGTAGCAGAAGATGTTGTAACTTCTTTAGTAGATTATGCTAAAAGCAAGGAGATAAACCTAATTTTTGATACAAATGAAGAAGAAATTTATGTTAACTTAGATGATGAATTTATGCAACGTATAATATTAAATCTTATTTCTAATGCAATAAAGTTTACAAAAAAAGATGGAACAATAGAAGTTATATTAGAAGATAAAGAAGAAAATGTAGAGCTTATTGTAAGAGATGATGGAGTGGGAATGGAAAAAACATTTATTGAAAATGCCTTTAACAGATATTCAATGGGTAAAAATAATGAAAAAGCTTCAACTAAAGGAACAGGAATAGGATTATTTGTAGTAAAGACTCTTGTAGAAAAACAAAATGGAACAATAGCTATTGATAGTGTAATAAATGAAGGAACAACTATAAAAATGACATTTAAGAAGGAGGAAATGGATTATGAAGAGTATTAAAGAAAAAGTTTCTAAAGAGCCTTTACAATCAATTCCTCTTTTCTTAGCATATGCTATATATTTATTCTATTCTAGAAGAAACACACAGCTATGCTATGGAATAGTAGAAATATTTTGTGCAGCTATTGCTGGAGCAATTGTTGTTATTTCAGGAATGCAGAAGGAGTATAAATCATTTTATAAGAATTTTGGAATAGCTTTTCTTCCATTAAGCTTAGTTATGTTTATAAAAATTATTATTAAAAATAAACTAGGTGTAAATATGAACCCTGAATTTGAGGAACTTTTAAATTATTGGATATATTATATGGAATACATAGTAATAGGAGTAGCAATGATTTTAACTAAAATAGGAGGAAGTAGAATTATTTCTGGAATGTGTTATACAGCTACTACTGTTTTTGTGCTTGTAGTATCTTATATAGTGTTTATAAATAATATATTTAATTTTAATGAAACAACTTTAGGTGTTATAAAGATGGGGATTATTCCTAGTATATTTTTAATTCTTATGATAAGTATAGTACTAGATAAAACTATACTAAGTAAAGAAGGAAAACAACATATAACAGTGTATTTAGTATTTTTATTATTATACCAAGACCTTTATATATGTGGAGACAACTTTGGACTTGATTTAGTTATAGAAGCAGCAATAATAAAATATACAGCATATTTTGTTATTTATGAAGGAATAGTAAAATTTATGTTCTTTAAAGACCATGATGAAGTTAAAATTAGGCTTGAAAAAGCTCAAGAAGAACAAAAAAATTTAAATCACATTTTAAATAATAGAAATAAGGCATTAACAGAATATAAAAATCTTATTGAAAAAAGTGAAAAAAAATATGGAGAATTAATTGAATCAATAAAAGATGGAATGGTAATATTTTATTTTAGTAAGCTTTATTACATAAATAGAGAAGCACTTAAAATACTAGAATTAAAAAGTGAAAAAGAGGCAGTAGGAAAAAATGTTCAATTTATTTTAGAAAAACTTACTAAAGACAATTCTCTTGAAAAAGAATTTAATAGTATTTTAGAAGATAAAAATACAAAAAATAAAAAAATTAAAAAACTTAAAAAAGATGATAAAGAATATGAAATAACTTTACTAAAAATAGATGAATTAAGTAAACTTATTTATATAAAAGATGTTACTGAAATAAATAAGAATATGAAAACTAAGATGGAATATGAGGAATACCTAAAAGAAGAAATATTAAAAAATGAGTTTTATTCTAATATATCTCATGAACTTAGAACACCCATAAATCTTATATATTCTGCACTTCAATTAAATGAATATTATTTAAATAATAACAACATATTAGCAACTAGAAAAAATAATACAGCAATAAGACAAAATTGTTTAAGGCTTATTAGAACAATTAATAATTTTATTGATGCTAATAAGATTTCAGAAGGATATCTTAATCTTAATATAAAAGGATATAATATTGTTTCTGTAGTTGAAAATGTAACATTAGCATGTGTGCCATGGACAGATAAAATACATAATACTTTAATATTTGATTCAGAAGATGAAGAAATTCCTGTAAGATGTGATAAAGATGCAATGGAAAGAATAATGCTAAATCTTCTATCTAATAGTGTTAAATATGGAAAAGAAAATGAAGAAATTTTTGTATTTATTGATACTAAAGACGATGAAGTATTTATTCATGTAAGAAATAAAGGATATACTATAGATGAAGAAATTCTTCCATACATTTTTGATAGATTTACAAAACTTAATAAATCTTTAAATAGAGAAAAAGAAGGAAGTGGCTTAGGATTATTCTTATGTAAGGAATTATTAAAGCTTCAGGAAGGAATAATAAGAGTTGAATGTAATGAAGAAGTTGGAACAGAATTTATTATAACTATTCCAAAGGCTTATCATGATGAAGTTTTAGAAGAAGAGGAAGCATTTAATATAGACCTTATGAGCGAAAAGGTAGAAACAGAGTTTTCAGATATTTATCTATAAAATATGAATTTTATAATTATTTTTTGAAAGGAATTTTTGTATGAAAAAAGTTATAATTGCAGAAAAGCCTTCTGTAGCAAAAAATATTGCAGATGCTTTTAACATAAAAACAAAAAAAGATGGTTTTTTTGAAGGAAAGGATTATTTAATTACCTGGGCTTTTGGTCATCTTTTTCAACTTTATGATGCAAGGGATTATGATGAAAAATTAAAATCATGGAGAATGGAAAATTTTCCGTTTATACCACAAGAGTTTAAATATAAAGTTAAGTGTAACAATGTAAACAAGGGAACAACAGATAGTGGAGCAGAAAAGCAAATAAATATTATAAAAAATTTAATAGATAGAGAAGATGTAGATGGAGTTATATCTGCAACTGACCAAGATAGAGAGGGAGAAGTAATTTCTTTAGAAATATTTAAGTACCTAAATGTTAAAAAGCCTATATATAGACTTCTTCTTAATGAATGGACTCCTGATGAAGTTAAAAAAGGTATGGATAATTTAAAAAATAATTCAGAAATGAAATCTCTTCAAGATGCTGGTATAGGAAGACAGCTAGCAGACTGGATTATTGGCATAAATCTTACTTCTGTTGCTACATTAAGGTATAGACCTAATGATAAAAAGATTTTAAATATAGGAAGAGTACTTCTTCCAACTTTGAAAATAATTTATGATAGAGATAAAGAAATTGAAAACTTTAAGGCAACTACTTACTATAAACTTTTAGCTACCTTTAAAACTGTTGATAATAAAGAATTTGAAGGTACATATTATGAAAATAATGATGAAAAATTTGAAGATAAAAGTGTACTTGATGCCTTAAATGACTTATTAAAGGAAAAACAAGCAAAAATTATAGAAAAGCAAGTAGAAAAAAAGAAAGAATATCCTCCATTTTTATTTAATCTTTCTAATCTTCAAGGACATATAACAAGTAAATATAAAGGATGGACTTCTGATAAGGTTCTTAAGGTAGCTCAATCTTTATATGAAAAGAAATTTATAACTTATCCAAGGACAGGAAGTATAGCATTAGAAGAAAGCTTAAAGGATAGAGCTAAAAAGGTTTTAGATGCTTTAAAAACAGGGCTTCCTTATGAAGATAAAATTAAATTTGTTACAACCAAGAGAATTTTTGATAATTCAAAGGTAGAAAGCCATAGTGCTATCACTCCTACATATTTAAAGCCTTCAGGATTAACTAAAGATGAACAAATAGTTTATGATGCAATAAAAAACAGATTCATTATGCAGTTTATGCCTGTTGCAGAATATGAAGAAACAAAACTTACTTTAAAAGTAAATGATGAAAATATAAAAGGAATATTTATATCAAGAGGAAAGGTGCAATTAGTTGAAGGTTGGAAGGTTGTTGAGAAAATGGAAAGTAAGGATACAATTCTTCCTATGGTAAATAAAGAAGATATCGCTGATATAGTAGATAGCAAGGTAAATGCAGTAACTAAAAAGCCACCAAAGCTTCATACAGAAAAAACTCTTTTAAGGGTTATGGAGACTTGTGGCAAAAGTTTTAAGGATGAAGAAGATTCAGAAGAAATGATGGCTTCAATATTAAGTGGTTTTAGTATAGGAACACCAGCAACAAGAGCAGAAACCATAAAAAGACTAAAGGATATAGGATATATAAAACCAAAGGGAAAGAGTTTAACAACAACAGAACTTGGAAGAACAATAGTTGAAGTATTCCCAGTAAAAGAGCTTTTTGATTTAGAATATACAGGTAGACTTGAAAAAACCTTATCTGATATAGAAAAAGGAAAGTTTAATAAAGATGAATTCTTAATGATGATAAAAGAATTTACAAAAAAGGCGATAGATGATATAAAAAAGGATACCTCTATGCTTAAAAACTTTAAAGTTGAACTTCCACAAGGAAGTGAAAGTTTAGGAAAGTGTCCTGTATGTGGAAATGACATTATTGAAGGAGAAAAATCTTTTGGGTGTGTAAATTGGAAAAATGGATGTAAATTTGCAATATGGAAAGATGATAAATTTATAAAATCTTTAGGAAAAAAAGTAACTAAAGAAATGGTGGAGATTCTTCTTAAAAATGGGAAAGTAGGTTTTAGAAATCTTAGAAGCAAGAAAGGAACAACTTTTTCAGCCTACTTAAAATATGAAAAGGATGAAAAGACAGGATACTATAGATGGAATTTTGAATTTATAAATTAATCTTTATTTAAAAAAAGACCACTACTTATAAAAATTAAAGTTATAGTGGTTCTTTTGTTTTTTTGTAACTTTTTTATAATAATAATATAGTAATATATTTTAAAACTAGAGATTATATATGAGGTGTATTTAAAATGGAAAAAATAATGAGACCTGTATGGGCTGAGATAGATTTAGATAAAGCTGCATATAATATGAAAAATATAAAGAAGATTGTTGGAGATAAAGAAGTTATTGCTGTAGTTAAGGCAGATTGCTATGGACATGGAGCAGATGATTTAGCACCAGTTTTTCTTGAAAATGGAGCTTCAAGACTTGCAGTTGCTATATTGACAGAAGGAATTGAACTTAGAAAAAAGAATATAACTGCTCCTATTATGATACTAGGATATACACCCCTAGAGTTAAGTGAAGAACTTATAAATAATGATATAGAACAAACAGTATATGATTTAGAATATGCAAAGAAATTATCTAGTTTAGCAGAGAAACTTGGTAAAAAAGTAAAAATACATATAGCATTAGATACAGGTATGGGAAGAATAGGATTTATTCCAAATGAAAAAAGCATTGAAGATGTAGTAGAAATAGCATCTCTTAAGGGAATAGAGATTATAGGAATATTTACTCATTTTTCAACTGCTGATGAATATGATAAAACTTATACAAATGAACAATTTAAAAAGATAAAAGATTTTATAGCTGAATTAGAAAAAAGAAATATTAATATTCTTTAGATGCAGTAAGAGCTGGAATAATACTTTATGGATATTATCCTTCAAATGAAGTTAATAAAGAAAAATTAGATATAAAACCAATTTTAACTTTAAAAACAACAATTTCTCATGTTAAAGAGGTTGAAGAAGGAACTTCAATAAGTTATGGAAGAACATTTATAACAAAGAAAAAAAGCAAAATTGCAACAATACCAATAGGATATGCAGATGGGTATTCAAGACTTTTATCAGGAAAAGCAAAGGTAATAATAAATGGTAAATTTGCTCCGGTTGTAGGAAGAATATGCATGGACCAATGTATGATAGATGTAACAGATATTGGTGAAGTAAAGGTTGGAGATGAAGTGATACTTCTTGGAGAAGAAGGAAACTTAAAATTTAATGCAGATGATTTTGCAGAAATTATGGGAACAATAAATTATGAAATAACTTGTATGCTTAAGCAAAGAATTCCAAGAGTTTATATAAAAGAAGGAAAAGTTGTTAGTGTAAGAAACTATATATAAATAAAATTAATTTTGTTTAAAGAGGCATTTAAAGAATTTGTGCCTCTTTTTTTGTATTGACTTAGAGCTAGCAGGGCGGAAAAAAGCATAATTAATACTTTTTTATATATAATTAAGTGAGAGTTATAAATGAATAAGTAGGTATATTTTAGAAAATGTGATATAATGAATAAGTAAACTTTTTCATGAGAGGAGAGATTATTATGGGAATTTCAAAATTATACCCTTTTGAATGTATAAAAATTGAAAATGATAAAAAAAAGGTTATGGAATTATTTAAAATTATGAAAGCAGATGGCGAAAAGAATGGATATACTCCTATAATAATTATTGAGGATGAAAATGGTCTTATGGAGGAGAACATTAAATTTGCAGAAGAGGAGTTTGGTTCTTTTCAAGGTTTTATAAAAGATTGTCTTGAAGGATATAAAAAAGTAGATGTAGAAAAGTACTTTAAAGAAAGAGAAAAGTCATATAAAGAAAGTAGATTAATTGACTTTGAAGAGGAAGAAGTGGATGAATATATAGAATGTAACACAATATATACTGGAGAAAAAAATGAAAATGTATTTATAGCCAAGATTCCTACAAATAAATCTTATGAAATTTTTGCATATATTCCTATGGGAGGATTTAATGAATGTGATACTATACAATTTATTGTACCAGAACCTGTAAGTGGTGAAGAAGAGCTTGAAAAACTTACAATAGAACAATATCTATATTGTGGTGATATTGTATGGCAAGGATTTCAAATGATTAATGGTTTAAAAAATAGCTTGAAGAATTCTACTGTTTGGTCTTTTTGGTGGGATTAATGGACTTTAATGACTTCTTTGGATTTTTTGGATATAAAGAAACAAATGAAGTATGTGAAGATATACCAGGAGGGTTTCAAGACCTAAATCCAGAGCTTTTTGTTTTAATAGGGGAACTTTTAGGAAATGCTATTGCAGGAAATTTACCTTTTAATGTACAAAATGCCTTAGGAAATTGGTTTCAACTTGTAGGTCAAGCAATGCTTACCTTCAATGCTCAACAGGAACAGGAAGATATTATAATCCTAAATATAAAAATGTAGCAAATCCTTTTTGTGGTGCTAATACAGCTTCCCAAGCTGAAGGACCTTATGGCGGAGATGGTGGAGGCAGAGGTAGTACAGCCACAAACAATACAAATAATAATCTAAATACTAACATAAATGCTAAAATTGAAGAGCTTACAAGAGAAATTGAAAACTTAAAAGAAGAAATAAATAATTTAAAAGAAAAAGGCTATAAATGATTTATTTTAAAATTTATGATTTATAGCCTTTTCATTTGGTTAGAAAGTTTTAATTATTATTTTGTGTTGACTTGGAGCTAGCAGGGCGGAAAAAGCAAAATAATAATTAAAACTTTTTTATAGTTGGTCAAATTCTTCTAACTTTTCTATTGTATTAGTATCAATAGATTTTATTCCAAGTGCTAAATAAATAATTGCAATACCATAGATAATATAGCCAGGGAAAGGAATAATAATTCCTACAAATGTTAATAAAAAGCATATTGTAGAAATTAACATTGGAACAGTTAAAGAATATAATCCTAATCTAAATGATTCGGAGTATTTAAGTGGCTTCTTCATAATTTTAGATAATATAGTGCCTGCTATTCCTAAAATAATAAAAGCACCTATAAGTTTTCCTAAGAAATAGAATAAATCAAAGAAGATATAAAATATAATTGCAATAATCACTGGAATTTTATCTGGTATACTTTTTATAAGAGTATCTTTGTCCAATTTCATATCAGTTAAGGGACTTAAATTTACAGTTCTGGTCTGTATACCTTGTTTTTGAGTGATAGAGTCACTTGTTATTAAAGCTGCATTAGAATAATTATCTAAAACTGAATTATCAATAGGATTTTCTGTATCAATATAAACTATCATATCTGATTCTTCATCTTTAATAATTATTGGCATATCCCCATCAAAAGTAAGCTTACCATTTTTAAATTCAAATTCAGGAACTTTTTCTTTTATAGCTTCTTTTAGATTTGGTAATTCAAAATTAACACCAGTTAAAAGCAAAAAACAATTTATAATGCTTAAAAGAGAACATAATAAAAATGTGTTATAGGCTTTAAAATTAAACAAGCTGTTTAAAAATTTCTTAAAAAACCCCATTTTCTTTTCTTCCAAAATAAAACCTCCTTAAGATAAATTGTATATATCTGTAATAAAATATATGAGTAAATTATACTAATTAAAAATTAAAAAGTAAATACTAACTAGACAAAAGGAATTTTATAAAATTGTTTCTTATATCAAATTATATATAATTATCAAAATTATATAATTTATTGTAAAATATAATATTACAAAGCTTTAAAAAATTATAAAGAAAAAATTAAAATAATGTCACATTCCTTGAAATAAATATATATAAATTATATAATAAAAAAAGTTAACTAGGAAAAATCCTTCTATTAATATAAAAATGTGAGGTAGATGATGGGAGAAATTAACAACAAAGAAAATTTAACTGCCAATAATAGAGCTCAAAGTAATAAAAAAAATAATAGAAGTAGTAGTAAAAAAAATAATAAAAGTAGTAAAAAAAGAAAATTTAGCATAAAACTATTTTTGGGGTTTATAGTATTTGAATTTGTTTTTACAGCATTAACAGGTTTATTTGTATTGTATTATGGACCATTTGAAAATTCAAGGAAGATTTTTGTAGGTACAGCCATGAATTCTATGCACTATCAATGGCTAGCAACTTCATTCTTATCAGATAATCAAATAGAAGGAATAATTGGTAATAAGAATAAAGGAGAGGCTACAGAAATACCAAATGAAATAGACACATCTTCAGTACAAATAAAAAAATTAAATGATGAAGGAATAGAAAAACTAACTTTTGATGGTAATAATTACACAGGGTATGCATTAATAATAAATGACCCTACTAGAGTAAAAATTGGATATACATCTACTCTTAATACTCCTAATCCTGTTGGAGAGGAAACTTCAGTAATTGCACAAAATAATGATGCTGTTGCAGCTGTAAATGGAGGTGCGTTTACTGATGAGGCAGATACTTCAAAATGGTCTGCAAATGGAGGAACTCCTTTAGGAGTAATAATAAGTGGTGGTAAGGTTATTTTTGATTCTTTAAATGGAGGACCTTCCTATGTAACAGCTATAGATAAAAATGGATATCTTTTTGGAGGATATTATAGTGCAGAAGAATTACTTGCTAGAGGAACTCAGGAAGCTGTTAGCTTTAAGGCACCTGTGGTATTAGGTGGTAAAAAGCTTAATGTTATAGATGAAGATGGTATGGTATCAAGAACTTTGATAGGTCAAAAGGCTGAGGGAGAGATTGTTTTAGTAGTATTAGATTCAAGGTATAATAATAAGCTTGCAGCAACATTATCAGAAGCACAAGATGTTATGATAGACTTAGGATGTATGATAGCAATACCACTAGATGGTGGAAAATCAACAACTATGTATTATAATGGAGAGGTTATAAATAATCCAACATATGTATATGGAGAAAGACCACTTCCAACAGCTATAATAGTTAAGTAGAAAGAGGTACAAGAATGAAAATATTAAAAAGGTTTGTAGTATGGGCAATGCTTTCTCTAATGTTACAATCTATGGTCTTATTATATTTTGAAAAGGTAGTTTTTGTTGAAACTACACAAATTACATATAGAAATGAAGAACCAGAAGAAAAACCTGAAAAGGTTACAGAAATTAAAATACCTGATGAAGCAGAAAACTTTGAACTTTCTTATGATGGAAAATTCGTAGCATATATGTCTAATGGAAAATTAAAAGTTATAAATACTTCTACAGGAAAAGCTTCATATGGTATATTTGATGAAAAAAATATTTCAGTATTATGTTATGATTGGCAAACTGATAAAAATATACTTCTTATAGCTGAAAGAAAATATAATGAATATGGAGAAGAAATTATTAATATATTAGCTCACAATCCTTCATCTAATATAACTAGAGAGGTTCATGAAGTATGTAATTATAAAGAAGGAATGTTAGTTGAAAATATAGCAAACTCTACAAAATCTTCTGTTACTTATGTTCCTGTAAGTAGAGGAGGAAATAATACAACTATTTATAGAATTGATATTAACGATAACATTGAGAAATTAAGTAATAAGGTTGCTTCATTAGGATGCATTAATGTATTTTATGCTAAAGATGCATTAATTTATGAAGATAGAATTAAAGAACAATATTATAGATACAGCAATGACCAAATGTCAGTTATTGACTTTGAAAATCCAGCTAAAACAACAATATTAGGCTTAACTAATAATGGAGTTATATTTGCAGGAATAAAAAATGTAGAAGATAAAGTAACTGAAATAATTTATGGAGAAGATAAGGTTTCAACTCAGGAATGGCAAAAGATAACTTTACCAGAACCAAAAGAAATAAGTGATTTATACATAGTTAAAGGAGATAATTCAGGTTCAGGATATATCTTAGTAAATAATAAGCTTGAAGGAAAGGTTACTAACTTAACAACAAATGAAGTTGTAGAGTATGAAGGAAAATTTGTTGCAATGAATGATTCAATAGTGTGTAGCTTAAAAGATTCAGTTTTAAAGATAAAAAATTTGAAAAGTACAAATAAATAACTATATTTTCTAAAATAAAAGGTTGTCTTCTTATGGAGATAACCTTATTTTGTGATATAATATTTTTACTAACATAAGGAGGATGACAATGAGATTAAGAAAAAAATGGTATGCAAGACCAGAACTTGAAGAAAGCCATCTTTTTATAAAGAATCCAAGAGAGCTTAAAGGAAGATGGAAGGAAGAATTTGGGAATAATAATCCTATCCATCTTGAACTAGGTTGTGGAAGAGGAGGGTTTATGGTGCAGAAGGCAGCCTTAAATCCAAATATAAATTATGTTTCTGTAGATTTAAAAGATGAAGTATTAATATTTGCAAAAAGAAAAATTGAAGAAGCTGAACTTGAAAATGTTAGAATAACAGCTTTAAATATTTCTTTTATATCAGAGGTTTTTGAAAAAAATGAAATAGAAAAGATATATATAAACTTCTGTAATCCATGGCCAAAGGATAGACACAATAAAAGAAGATTAACTCACACAAGATTTTTAACAGAATATAAAAAATTCTTAAAAAAAGGCTCTCAAATATGGTTTAAAACAGATGATACAGACCTGTTTAATGATTCACAAGAATATTTTAAAGAATGTGGTTTTAGTATTGATTTTATTACATATGATTTACATAATTCGGATTTTAAAGAAAATTTAATGACTGAATATGAAACTAAGTTTACAGGTTTAGGAATGAAAATAATGTTTTTAATAGCAACATTAAAGTAAATTATTATTTATATTTAAGGAGGATAAAATGGATTATAAAAAGAAAATTGCAGAATTAATAAATTCAAAAGTTGATTTAGAAGTAGAAAAAATAGAACAACTTATCGAAATACCACCAAGACCTGAAATGGGAGATTATGCTTTTCCATGCTTTCAATTATCAAAAGTTATGAGAAAAGCACCAAATATGATAGCAGAAGAATTAAAAAATCAATTAAGTTCTGAAGGGTTTGAAAAAATTGAAAACCTCGGACCTTATATAAATTTCTTTGTTGATAAGGGTGAGTTTTCAAAAAATACAATAGAAAAAATTCTAAATGAAAAAGATGATTATGGAAAATCAAATATTGGAGAAGGAAAAACAGTATGTGTTGAATATTCTTCACCTAATATAGCAAAGCCATTCCATGTAGGACATTTATTTACAACAGCAATAGGAAATGCATTATATAAAATGTTTAAAGCAGAAGGATACAACACTGTTGGTATAAATCACCTAGGAGACTGGGGAACACAGTTTGGTAAGCTTATATCTGCTTATAAAAGATGGGTTGATGAAGAGGCTTTAGAAAAAAATCCTATTGATGAGCTTTTAAGAATATATGTAAAATTCCATAAAGAAGCAGAAAAGGATCCTTCACTAGAAGATGAAGGAAGAGCATATTTTAAAGCACTTGAAAGTGGTGATGAAGAAGCTCATGCTTTATGGAAGAGATTTAGAGATTTAAGTTTAAAAGAATTCCAAAGAGTTTATGATATTTTAGGAGTGAAATTTGATTCATTAGCAGGAGAAGCTTTCTATAATGATAAAATGGATGCTGTTATAGATATGCTTAAGGAAAAGAACTTACTTGTTGAAAGTAATGGTGCTCAAGTTGTAATGCTTGAAGAATATAATATGCCTCCTTGTATAATATTAAAGGGAGATGGAGCATCAATATATGCTACAAGAGACTTAGCAGCAGCTTTATACAGAAAGAAAACTTATGATTTTTATAAGAGTATTTATGTAGTTGGAACTCCACAAGCTTTACACTTTAAGCAAGTATTTAAGGTTTTAGAGCTTGCAGGAAATGAATGGGCAAAGGATTGCGTTCATGTAGGCTTTGGTCTTGTTAAGTTTGCAGATAGAAAATTATCTACAAGAAATGGAGAAATTGTATTATTAGATGATTTATTAAATCAATCAATTTCAAAAACAGCAGAGATTATTAAAGATAATGATAGCATAGAAGATAAAGAAGATGTTGCTAAAAAAATAGGAGTAGGTGCTGTAATATTTACTTACCTAAAGAACTCAAGAGAAAAAGATATTGTATTTGATTGGAATGAAATTTTATCAACAGAAGGAGAAACAGGTCCGTATGTACAATATGCTTATGCAAGAGCTAAGAGTATACTTAGAAGAGCAGAAGATGTTAATGCTCAAATAGATTACAGCAAATTAAACTCTAAAGAAGAATTTGAACTTGTAAAAACATTAGAAAGTTTTAATAAAAATATACTTCTTGCATTAGATAAATTAGAGCCATCTATAGTAACTAGATATGTTATAGAAGTAGCAAAAGCATTTAATAGATTCTATAATGCACATTCAGTATTAAATTTAGAGGATGAAGTTTTAAAGGCAACAAGATTAAAACTTGTAGAAGCAAGTAGTCAAGTTATTAAAAATGGTTTAGCATTATTAGGTATAGATGTAGTAGAAAAAATGTAACTATTAAGAGTTTTATAAAAGAAAAATATGTCCTTATTATAAAGAAAGATATGAACCTTCTAGAGTAATAAGGACATATTTTATAATTATATATAAGGTGGTGAAAAAGGTGTTTTTTGATAGGAATATTAAGTATAGAGATATTTTGATATTTGCACTTATAGGTATTATAGGATATAAGTTAATAGATAACTATAAAATTTTCTTTGATTTTTTTAGTAATTTACTATCCATAATTGCTCCATTTATTTATGCTTTAGTATTTGCATATATATTAAATCCTATAATGAAAATCTTTGAGAAAAAACTTAAGCTAAGCAGAGGAATATCTGTTTTATGTACTTATCTTATAATATTAGGCTTGTTAACAATATGTATGGTATTTTTAATCCCTACTTTAGTAGATAGTATTGGTTCAATGATTGATGAAATCCCAAGCTATGTAACAAAAGTTCAAGGTTGGATAACAAAAGCATATAATAATCCAAGAATAAAGGAAGCTATTAATGATATAGGTCTTGCAAGTTATTTATCTAGTATTCCTAGTAATGTTGGAAGTATTGTTAGTGGAATGTTGGAAGGCTCTTTAACATCTATATTTAACATAGCAACTAATTTGTTAAAAATAGTTTTTGGAATTTTAATTTCTATATATGTCTTAATTTTTAAGGAGACTTTTATAGAAAAAGGAAAAATAGTTATTTGTATGATATTTAAAGAAAAATGGGCTTTGAGAATAATTAATCTAGCAAGGGAATATCATAAAAACATTGGAAGATATGTTGGAGCTAAAGCTGTGGATTCTCTTATAATAGGGTTGTTAGCATTTATAGGTCTTATGGTAATTAAAGCTCCATACCCTTATTTAATAGCAATAATTGTAGGAATAACTAATATGATTCCTTACTTTGGACCTTTAGTAGGGGAGATAGTAGGAGTATTTTTTGGAATATTTGTATCATGGAAAATAGCATTAATTACATTTATCTATCTTTTAGCTCTTCAACAGTTTGATGCATGGTATTTAGAAGCTAAAGTTGTAGGAAAAAAACTAAGCCTAAATCCTGTTTCTGTAATTTTTGGAATAATTGTTTTAGGAGGATTTTTTGGAGTTATTGGAATGCTTTTAGCATCTCCAACAATGGCAACAATAACAAACATTTATAAGAAAAAAGAAAAAAAATTCTTAGATAGAAATGAAGGTATATTGGAAAGAATAGATAATATTGAAGATAAGGAAAAATATAATAAAGATACATTAAAAGGAGATGAAAAAGAGGATAAATAACACTTAAGAAACTGTTAAATTAGCTTTATTGTTTTTGAATAGGTAATTTGATATAATAATTTAAATTATTGTTGTTATGTTTATATGAAATAAAATAGAATTTACAAATTAGATAGGAAAAGAGTGGTACAGTGATAATAAGAGAAAATACCATAAAAGTAAAGAATGTAAATAATGAATTTATGATTAATGAAGATGGAATTGAATATTTACCAGAGGATTTAATATTTTTTGATTTAGAACATTATGTATATAAAAAACCTAAATGTATAGGAGTTTTTGGTGCTTGTGAATTTGATAAAAAAAAATCAGCTTTGAAAGTTACTCAGTATATGATAGAGAATAGATATGAATCTATAGATATTCTTCACCTATCTAAGAATTACTTTGTAGATATGAAAAACAAAGGAAAAAAAGCTATAGTAACATTTTCTGGTAACAATGATTTTACTGTAATTAATTATCTATTTGAAAAATATAAAATAAACTATAATTTTGAAGAAAATTACGAATCTATAGATATTCAAAAAGAATATGAGAAAAAAAGAAAAAAATCTATAGGTTTAAAAAATTTAGAAAAGCAATTTGATATAATAAGAGAAAGTGAAGTTATAAGTGGTTCTAATTTAGCAAAAACCTTTCATAAGATTATGAAGGATAAAGATTATATTAAAAGAATGCCAGAAGATAAAATTGAAAAAATATTATTATATAATGAGCAAGATGTGGTTAATCTTTTTCATATATATATGAATTGGAATAAGTATATTGATTATGAAGAAGAATTATGTGAAATAAAGTCCATTGAGGATATAGAAGAAGATACTGAAATAAATCAATTTGACAATATAGAGGAGGATACAAAAAACTTAGAGAAAGATTTTGAAGTTTCTTATGAAAATATTAATGATAATAATTAAACATTAAGTTGATTTTTTAAATATTGTTTTACCATCAGAAATAAGAATTATTGTATTATCAGTAGCGGTATTATAAAAATTTATATTATGTTTTTTTAAAAGATTTATTGTTTCAGAGTGAGGATGCCCAAATCTATTATCTTTTCCAGAGGTAATAACTACTGCTGAAGGATTTACTGCACATAAAAACTCTTCACTGCTTGAAGTAGAGGAGCCATGATGACCAAGTTTTAATATATCAGCTTTAAGTAAATTTTTATTTCGAGATAATACATTAGCTTCAACCTCTTTTTCACAATCTCCTGTAAATAAAAAAGAAGTTTCTCCGTATTCAATTTTAATCATAGGAGAATAGTTGTTTAGATTATCAAAATTTTCATCTTCTAAAGGTGAAAGAACAGTTATTTTAGTATTTTTACCTAAATTTAAAGAGGTTGTATTAGTGTTTATAATATTTATTTTCATTTTTTTATTTTTTAGGGCTTCTGTCATTAATTCAAAGGATTTGGAAGTAGTAGATACTTTTGGTGAATAAAATTTATTTACATTATATTTTTTAATAATAGTATTCATATTTCCAATATGGTCTTCATGGGGATGGGTTGCAATAAGGTAGTCTATATTACTTATATTAAGAGAATTTAAGTGGCTTAGTAGGTCTTTTTTATTGTCTTTAGGACCTGAATCTATAAGCATATTTTTATCATTAACTCTTATAAGTATAGAATCTCCTTGACCTACATTTATATAATGAATTTCCATAGCATTTTTTAAAGGAGCATTATGAGAGGAAGAACAACAAAATATAAAAGCAGAAAAACATATAAATAATAAAATAAATATTTTTTTCAAAAAAACCACCTCTTGTTTTCATATTATATCCAAAAATAAAAATTATAATCAATAAATTTATATATAAATTAATAAAAAATTACAGCAATGGAAAAAATATATAAGCGAGGAGAAAATAAGATGATATTTAAATATTTATATTATGGATTATTCATGGCATGGATAAGAATAAAAGGAATAGGATGGAATTATTTAAATAAGTTTAAAGGAAAAGAAGCTGCTTGGAGGTTTGGGCAGGGAGTTTTTGCTCAATTTAGTAGAGTTACAATAAAAGTTGTAGGAATGGATGTTCATGTTCAAGGAAAAGAAAATATACCAGAGGGTACATGTGTATTTATGGGAAATCATCAAAGTTTATTAGATATTCCAGTTTTAAGAAACTCTGCTGGTAGAAATGTAGATTTTGTTGCTAAGAAGGAGCTTCTTAAAGTTCCTGTTATAGGATATTGGATTTTACATATGAACAGTGTTGCATTAGATAGAGATAATCCTAGAGAAGGAATAATAGCTATAAATAAGGCAGTAGAAAATGTAAAGGATGGATATACATATGCAATATTTCCAGAAGGTACAAGAAGCAAAGATGGAAAAGTACATGAGTTTAAAAGAGGAAGTGGAAAGGTAGCCACAAAGCCAAAGGTTCCAATAGTTCCTTTTTATATAAAAGGTACATCTGCCTGTTTTGAAGATAATAAAAAGGTTACTCCTGGAAAAGTATATATTGTTTTTGGAGAGCCAATAGAAACTGAAAATTTAACAAAAGATGAAGAAAAAAATATTACAAACATTGTTTATGAAAAAGTAATTTCTCTTGAAAAGCAAATTGAGAGTTAATTTTTATAAAAATGAAAAAGTGAATATTTAAAAATTGCATTTTTTATGATATAATACAAAATAAAGTTAGCTTTAGAGCAAAAAATGCAATTTTTTTTAAAGTAAAAATCAAAAGGGGGCTTAAAAGATGAGAAAAGAATTTTCAATAAGTAATGATAAGATTATTGTAAACTTTACAACTAAGTACTGTAAAACATTTGAAACTTTATTAGAAAGTGAAGCTTTTAGAAAGGTATTAGATGTTTATCTTAAAAGCATAAAGAATAAAAACACTTCAACCTTTAAATTTTTAACATCTTCTTTAGAAACTGATGATATTACAGAAATAAGAGAGCATTTAGCAAAAGTTTTTAAGTATTTAACAGTAATGGGTGTAAAGGAGGTTGCAAAAGGTAGTCCTAAATATGAAAAATTAGTCTCAGATAAAGATGAATTAATAGCCGTTGTAGAAGAGTTATATTTATTTTGGAGAAAACTTGAAAGATATACATTAGTTGATGATGGAAGGACAGAAGAAGGAATTGGTGCTGTAAGCTTTACAGAAGCAAATGCAGAATTTTCAAACTTAATATTAAAGTTATATAGAAAAGTAGAAAAGCATATTATAGGCATTCCACCAAAGGTATTTAGACAAATACCAGCTGGAGGAAATGCATGTATTATGATAACACCAATAGTATGGCCTGTTCCAAAAGGATATGAGGTGTTAGAAGATATTCCTTTTATAGACTCTATATTAATTGAAACACCATTTATAACATATCCAAAAAAATCTACAAGAGATGGTATGTTTACTGAAGTATATAAAAATCCATTAAATTATTGTAATATAAATGAAGATCATTGGTTCTGTTATCCAGCTAAGGTTGGAGAATCTCTTGCATACATTTATTTTCACAGAGATTATATGGCTCATGGAATAAGCTTGTGTAACCTTTTTGAAATGGCAAGAAAAGAAGAATGCAGAGGAAGAAAGCCAGATTTAATATATGTATTTGGTGTTTCAGATGATGACAATGAATTAAAGACTGTATTTTATCATGATAAAGAAAATGATATTATGCTAGGATATATTAATCATTCAGATGAGGTTGATTATTTTGGATATATGAAAAAAATGAGTTTAACACTTCATAATTTAAGAATGATTGATAAGGGATGGCTTCCAATACATGGAGCTATGGTAAATATAGTTTTAAAGAATGGAAAAACAGCTAATGTTGTAATTATGGGAGATAGTGGAGCAGGAAAATCTGAAAGCATAGAAGCTTTTAGAGCATTAAGCGAAGATTATATTTCTGAAATGACAGTAATTTTTGATGATATGGGAACATTTAAAATTAAAGATGGTGCTATATATGGTTATGGTACAGAAATAGGTGCATTTGTAAGACTTGATGATTTAGACCAAGGATATGCCTTTAAGGAAATGGATAGAAGTATATTTATGAATCCTGATAAGGTTAATGCAAGACTTATTATGCCTGTAGCTCCATACAAAAAGATAATTCAAGGACATAAGGTTGACTTCTTCTTCTATGCTAATAATTACTCAAAGGTTGAGGATGGAAAATCATTAGAATATTTTGAAACTCCAGAGGAAGCAATAAAGGTATTTAGAGCAGGTGCTAGAATGGCAAAGGGAACAACTACAGAAAAAGGTTTGGTTGAATCTTTCTTTGCAAATCCATTTGGACCAGCTCAAAAAGAAAAAGAAACAGATGTGTTAATTAATAAATATTTTGATATAATGTTTAAATCAGGTGTTAAAGTTGGTCAAATAAAAACAGCATTAGGCGTTAAAGGACAAGAAAAGCATGGTCCAAAGAATGCTGCATTACAATTATTTGAGGAAATAAAAAAACTATAAATTAGTAATAAAAAAATCTTAGATTCATTATATTATTCAGCTGTTCCGGTCCTGTGGGCTCCAAGTCACCGTTTCATAAAATAATGAACCTAAGATTTTAATAAAGATAATTAATATAAACAAGAGTTACTAATAATTGGTAGCTCTTTTATTTTCTATTAATGAAAATAAAGTGGATATGAAATCAATAAAAATATAAATTATTAAAAAATAAAATAGAAATAATCCAAACTTAGGATTTAAATTGTTAAATATAGATATAACTATAGGATGTACAAATTTTACTCCTATTGTACTAACTACTCCAAACATTAGAGAAAAATGAAGGCATATTCTACCATGAAGATTAAAAGGATCTTCTGAATAGTCCCACCATTTTTGATTAAATAATTTTTCTAAAATAAATCCTGTAAAATATTCTATGATTGCAGTTAAAATAGTAGCAACTATAAAAAATTGAAAAGGATTTAAGCCTGAAAAGGTTCTACATAACATTAATATTGTCATCATGCAGGCTCCATACATAGGACAAAAAGGACCATGTAAAAAACCTCTATTTACAAATTTTTTTTGATTTTTATAAGCATAGCAAACTTCTCCCACCCAACCAGCAAAAGAATAAAATGCAAAATATAATATAAAATAATAAAACATATTAATACCCCCTTATCTACAATCACTAGTATAATGTATAATTCTTAATTTTATATTAATATAAAATTAAAATATATTAATTTTAATGGTAATTTCCAAAATTGGAACTAAATATATAACATATAGGTAAAAATTAAAGCCTAGTAAAATTACTAGGCTTTTAATAATTAATCTTTTGATAAAAATTGATCTCTAGCAAAAAATGAAATAGCATATAATCCACATATACCAATAATTCCATAAATAATTCTGCTAAGTGCTGATAGTTCTCCAAATAATGAAGCAACTAAATCAAAATTAAAAAAACCAACTAGCCCCCAGTTAATAGCTCCAATTATAATTAGAGCAAGAACAATATTATCTAATAATTTCATAAATACACACTCCTTTTTTAAAAGATTACATATAATAGTATTTCTTAAGAAGTATGAAATTATGTATTTTAAATAAAATAATTATAAAGTTATATTTCTATCAATAGGTTGAGATAGAGAAATAAATGTATCTGTTCTTTGAACACCAAATATATTATTTATTTTATCTAATAAAGTAGTTTGTAGGTCTGACATGTTTTTACAGATAACCTTTGCAAACATTGAATAACCTCCAGTTGTAAGATGAAGTTCAACAATTTCTGGAATCTTACTCATATCTTTAAAAACAGAATTGAATGAAGATGCTTTATCAACATAAATTCCTACAAAACAACAAATATCATATCCCAATTTAGATAAGTCTAATAAAATTCTAGACCCTTTTAAAATGCCCATATCTTCCATTTTCTTCATACGAACATGGATAGTGCCACCACTTACATGACATATTCTAGCAATTTCCAAATAAGGAATTCTACAATCCTTTAATAATAATCCTAAAATTTGAAAATCAAGGTCATCTAACTGGAGGTTAGGATTTATAGCCATAGTATCACCTCATAAAATTATTATAGTACATATAATTCTAACAAAAAAAAATACATTTTTAAAGTCGCAATTTTTACCATATTTCATAGTATATATTTTTTACTTGAAAAAAGTTTAAAATTAAATTAATATTATTATTATAGTTTGTTGGGAGGAATTATTTATGAGTATTTTATTTGGAGTTTTAAAATTTCTTGGAGTATTTTTACTTCTTATTGTGACAACTTTTCTTTGTAAGACTTTTGTATTTTTAAAGATACGTATTAATAAATTTATACCTTTGGCTATTTCAATAATTTTATTACTAGTTGAAATTATTCTTCCTTTTATGAAGATAAATTTAAATTTTTGGATAAATTCAATAATTTCAATTTTAGTAATTGAAGCTTTTTTATGGTTTTTGGAAATACATCAAACAGGTGGACCAAAGCCTAAGGAAAAGAAAATTGTTATAAAATCTAAGCCAAAACCAAATAGAGTAAAGAATAACAAAAAATAAACTGCCTTAATCAAGCAGTTTATTTTTTAAAAAATATGGGAGAACTTATGGCAATTCTATTTCCTTCTTCATTAATTTTTATTACATACCAGCTTTCTTTTTCATTAATCTCTTGTTCATAAATATATTTTATAGAATTTAAATTTATATTAGATATTTTTTTTATTGTTTTTCCTCCATTTGATAATATTTCGATAGAAAGAATTTTTCTTTTTAAATCCTCTGCAAAAATTATAAATCTTAATTTCTTAGGAGAATCTGTTATTTCATCTCCCATAAAGAAATCATTAATTTTAAAAAACATTCTAAGGGTTTTAGATTCTGTAGAAAATGTTCTTCTTTCTCTAAAAGCTTTTATTAATGAAGTTCTTGAAAGTTCTTGTGAAATAATAACAGTAAGATTTTCGCTATCTCCAAAGTTTATTCTATGATTATCCTGTCCATTTATAGCACCAAGTTTCCAGCCCTTATCTAAAAGAGCATAATAATATTTATCATATCTTATATACTTATTAGGATAGATACCATTTCCTACCTCAATAGAAGTGATTAATTTATTTAAATATTCATTATAGTCAAGAAGTGTTATACTTCTATGAGGATGATTTATAGTAATAAAGGAATCAGGATTATTCATCATCCATAAAAGAAGAAGGTTTAAATTTCTAACAACACCTGTAAAAAAAGTAGATGGATTTATTATGTTAAAATCTCCATAAGGAGAGGTTTTAGTTTCAAAGCCAATAAGAGGAAGAAAATTTTCATTCTTTTTCCTAAACTTTTCTACAATATTCTTTGTTGAAATCCATCTTGAAATTTCTTTTCCTTGAATTGATATAGTTTTTTCTAAAAATGAATTATGGTCTGTTATAATCATAAAATCTAAATCATTTTCTTTGCCATATTCAAAGGCATCTAAAGGTGTTCCTCTTCCAGTAGAATAAGCTGTATGACAATGGGGAATACCATAATAGTATTTATTTTTACCCAAAAAATTCACCTCAAAAATTAGTTATAATTTATTATAGTCTTTAAGAGGAGGAATTAATGACAAGAACAATTAGTAATGATAAAATTAAATTAATACATAATAAAGGTAGGTAGAAAATTAAATGATTTTTATTGGAGAATACAATGAGTTAAAAGTAGACAGAAAGGTGGAATTTGGATATTACCTTACTGATGGAGAGGGTAATGATGTACTTATTCCAAATAACTCTTTAAATGGAGAAGAAATAAAAGAAGGAGATAAAATAGAGGTATTCGTATATAGAGATAGCAAAGATAGACCAATAGCTACATTAAAAAGGCCATTGATAACTGTTGGAGAAGTTGCATATTTAGAAATTATAGGACAGAGTTCTTTTGGAGCTTTTGCAGATATTGGACTTGAAAGAGATATATTTATACCACTAAAAGAACAAAAATTTAAGCTTTTAAAAGGAAAGAAATATCTTTTATATGCATATCTTGACAAAACAAACAGAATAGCAGCTACAACTTATGTAGACCCATATATACCTGTTGGAGAAGGATATTCTGTTGGACAGGAAGTTTCTGCAATTGCTTATGGACTAGGTGGAGAAAAAACAATAAGAGTTGCAATAGATGGAAAATATCAAGGAATAATTTTAGGAAATGAGCATTATGAAAATATATATCCTGGAGATGTTTTAAATGTAAGGGTTAAAAGAATATATGAAGATGGTGTAATAGGAGTTACTCCAAGAAAAAGAAGATTAGAAGCAAGAGATGAATTAAAAGAAAAAATATTAAATTATTTAGAAGATAATAATGGCTTTATGCCTTTTAATGATAAGACACCAGCAGAGCTTATAAAAGAAACATTTCATACATCAAAAAATTACTTTAAAATGGCTTTAGGTGGACTTATGAAAGAAGGAAAAATAGAGCAAAATTCTGAAGGAACAAAATTAAAAAAATAGTAGGGTAAAAATTCTATAAAAAAATAATATAAAAGTATAGTTGACAAAGTATCTCAATTAGAGTATAGTATTCCTAGATAGGAACACTTGAATTGAGGTGCTTTTTTAATGGACTTAATAGAATTACTTATGAATTTTAATCTTACAAGACAGGAGGCCACTATATATTTATTGCTTTCTTCAGAAGGAGAGCTAAGTGGTTATGAGGTTTCAAAAAGAACAGGAATATCTCGTTCTAATACATATAATGCCTTAGCAAGCCTAGTAGATAAGGGTGCTGCATACATAATTGAAGGTAATGCTGTTTTATATACTCCAGTAAGTGTAGAGGAATTTTGTAATAATAAAATAAGATTTTTAAAAAATGTAAAAGATGAAATTATTTTAAAACTTCCTCCTAAAAAAGAAGAAAGTTCAGGGTATATAACAATAAAAGGAGAAAAGCATATAATAGATAAACTAGCAAATATGCTTATAGAAGCAAAAGAGAGAGTGTATTTATCCCTATCAATAAAAAGACTTGAATTAGTAAAAAAGGAGCTTGAAACTTTAAAAGAAAAAGGAATAAAAATAGTTATAATAACAGACTATCCTTTTGAGTTTGAAGGTGCTATAATATATCATTCAAGTAAAAAAGAAGAACAAATAAGACTTATTGCCGATTCAAAGCATGTTTTAACAGGGGAATTTAACTCTACATGCTTATATTCAAGTAATAACAATTTAGTTGAGCTTTTTAAGGAGTCTTTAACTAATGAGATAAAATTATTAGAAATAGAGAAGGGGAGAAGATAAAAAATGCAAAAAAAACCATTTGTAACAAAGGAACAAGTTGAAGAAATTGTAAAGAAATATCCAACACCATTTCATATTTATGATGAAAAAGGAATAAGAGAAAATGCAAGAAAGCTTAAAAAGGCTTTTTCATGGAATAAGGGATTTAAAGAATATTTTGCTGTAAAAGCTACACCAAATCCATATATATTAAAGGTTCTTCAAGAAGAAGGATGTGGAACAGACTGTTCTTCATTAACTGAACTTATGATGTCAGAAAAATGTGGATTTAAAAATAGAGATATAATGTTTTCTTCAAATGATACACCAGCTGAAGAGTTTCAATATGCAAGAAAAATAAATGCTACAATAAATTTAGACGATATAACTCATATTGATTTTTTAAAGGAAGTTGCAGATATTCCAAAGGTAATATCATGTAGATTTAACCCAGGCGGAATATTTGAACTTGGAACAGATATCATGGATAATCCTGGAGATTCAAAATATGGAATGACAAAAGACCAAATGATTGAAGCTTATAAGAGATTAAAAGAACTTGGAGTAGAGGAATTTGGTATTCATGCATTCCTTGCAAGTAATACAGTATCAAATGAATATTATCCAACTCTTGCAAAAATTCTTTTTGAGCTTGCAGTAGAATTAAAGGAAAAGACAGGAGTTCACATAGGATTTATTAATCTTTCAGGAGGAGTTGGTATTCCATACACTCCAGACAAGGAACCAAATGATATAATGGTTATTGGAGAAGGAGTAAGAAAGGCATTTGAGGAAGTTTTAGTTCCAGCAGGAATGGGAGATGTAGCTATATATACAGAACTAGGAAGATTTATGCTTGCACCATATGGACATTTAGTTACAAAAGCTATTCATGAAAAGCATATTTACAAGGAATATATAGGAGTAGATGCTTGTGCTGTAAACTTAATGAGACCTGCTATGTATGGAGCTTATCACCATATAACTGTTTTAGGAAAAGAAAATGAAGCTTGTGACCATAAGTATGATGTAACAGGTTCACTTTGTGAAAATAATGATAAGTTTGCAGTAGATAGAATGCTTCCAAAGATAGATATGGGAGATTATCTTGTAATTCATGATACAGGAGCTCATGGATTTGCAATGGGATATAACTATAATGGAAAATTAAAATCAGCAGAACTTTTATTAAGAGAAGATGGTTCTGTTAAGCTTATAAGAAGAGCAGAAACTCCAGAAGATTATTTTGCAACTTTAGATTTTTCTGAAATTGAAAAGTAAATTTTAAAGATTTGAATTTATAAAAAAGACTGATTTGATAAAAATTATTAAATCAGTCTTTTCCATTTAGTTAAATATAAGCCTGTCCACAAAAGAACAATTGTCTTTTTATATGTATTATTTAGGTTGCTCAGATGTACAATGAGGACATCTTGTTGCATTTATGTTGATTTTTGTCTTACAGAAAGGACATTCTTTTTCTGTTGGAGCAGTAGGTTGAGGTGCCTTATGTAATTTGTTTAATTGCTTAACAATTATAAATACAACAAAAGACATGATTAAAAAGTCAATAACACCAGAAATAAAAGTACCATAATTAATTGTAGCTGTTCCAGCTGCTTGTGCTTGAGCTATTGTATCATAGTGCTTACCATCTAATGCAAAGAAATAATTTGAAAAATCTAGTCTTCCAGTAAAAAAGCTAAGTATAGGCATTATAATATCATTTACTAATGAAGTTACTATTTTGTTAAAGGCTCCACCTATAATAACACCAATAGCTAAATCAATCATATTGCCTTTAAGAGCAAATTCTTTAAATTCTTTAAGCATTTTTCCTTCCCCCTTTCATAGTATAGTAAAAGTATATCATAATAAATTTAAATTTAAAACTCTTAATAAAAAGCATTTTTATGGTAAAATAGATAATAACAAAGAGGAGGGATTTTATGAATATGTTAAATGAAAAAACACCTTTTATGAAGGAGGCAGAAAAAGTAAAATATAAGCCTAATGCAGTAATACAATGTTTAATATTTTTACTTGTTTTTTTAATTTCTCAAATAGTAGCAGCTATTTTTCCAGCTATCTATATAGTTCAAGATTTTTTAAAAGATGATATCGTTTATATAGATAAGGCAATAGATTTAATTTTTAATACTCCAACAAACCTTTTGATAATGAGTTTATATTTTACAGGAGTCTCAACTTTAGTTGTAATAATATATTGCAAGTTTATTGAAAAGCGTTCTTTATTTTCTATGGGCTTTAACAAAGAAAAAGCTTTAAAAGAATATTTTAAAGGAATCATCATAGGATTTTTAATATTTTCATTAGCAGTTTTAATTGCTTTTATAACAGGAAGCTTAAAATTTAATGGCTTTAATGGATTTTCTAATATAGGAATTATTATGATTTTTTTAGGTGGATTTTTAATACAAGGAATGTGTGAGGAAGTAACCTTTAGAGGATATTTTTTTGTTTCATTAACAAATAGAGCCTCTATAATAGCAGCAATAATAATAAATTCTGTATTTTTCTCTGTTCTTCATATGTTAAATCCAGGGGTAAGCATTCTTGCTGTTATAAATATAATTTTGTTTGGAATTTTTGCTTCTGTATATTTTATGAAAACTAATAGCATATGGGGAGTATGTGCAATCCACTCAATATGGAATTTTGTTCAAGGAAATTTTTATGGCTTTCAAGTAAGTGGATTAAAAACTCAAAATTCATTATTTTCATTTACAGCACTAGAAAGTGGAAAACTTATAAATGGAGGAAGATTTGGAATGGAAGGAGGTCTTGGGGTTACTATTGTGTTAATAATTGCAATAATTGTAACAGTAATGTTAAAGAATAGCGAAAGTAGGTAGAAATTAAATGTAGTGCTATCTTTTTTTAAAAAAATGATGTATAATTATAAATATTAATGTTATTATTATAAATCTGTGAAGTTATTGTATAATATAATTCATAGTTATATTTTGAGGAGGGTGTCAATTAATGTCATACAAGGAAAAATACCAAGCATGGCTTGATTCAGAAATCATAAGTGAGGAAATCAAGGATGAATTAAGAGCAATAAAAGATGAAAAGGAAATAGAAGATAGATTCTATAAAGACCTTGAATTTGGTACAGGTGGTCTTAGAGGAGTTATAGGTGCAGGAAGCAATAGAATGAATATTTATACTGTTTCTCAAGCAACTCAAGGTTTTGCTGATTACTTAAATGCAAGCTTTGAAAATCCATCAGTAGCAGTAGCATATGATTCAAGAAATATGTCACCAGAATTTGCAAAGGCAGCTGCATTAACTTTATGTGCAAACAATATAAAGGTTAATTTATTTGAAAGCTTAAGACCAACTCCAATGTTATCTTTTGCTGTAAGAGAATTAAAATGTGATGGTGGTATTGTTATAACAGCATCTCATAATCCTAAAATATATAATGGATACAAGGCATATGACCAATTTGGATGTCAATTAACAGATAAGCCTGCAAAGGAAGTTATTGATTATGTAGCAAAAGTATCAGATTTTAGCATGATTAAGACTATATCTGAAGAAGAAGCCTTAAATAAAGGTATTTTAAAGATGATTGGTGAAGACGTAGATAAGGTATATATAGAAAAAGTTAAATCTTTAGCAATAAACACTGAATTAGTAAAAGAAAAGGCTAAAGACTTAAAGATAATATATACTCCAATCCATGGTAGTGGTAACATTCCAGTAAGGAGAGTTTTAAAAGAATTAGGATATGAAAATGTTAAAGTTGTAAAAGAACAAGAAGCTCCAAATGGAGAATTCCCAACAGCTCCATATCCAAATCCAGAAATGCCACAAGTTTTTGAACTTGCATTAAAAATGGCAGAAACTGAAAAGCCAGATATTATATTTGGTACTGACCCAGACTGTGATAGAATTGGTGTAGTTGTTAATGCTAATGGAGAATATAAAGTTTTAACAGGAAATCAAACAGGTTTATTATTAACTGATTATGTATTAAATGCTAAGAAGGAAACTAATACTTTACCAGATAATGGAGTTGTTATAAAGACAATAGTTACTACTGAAGGTGCAAGAAAGATAGCAGAAAATTATGGCGTAGAATGCATGGATGTATTAACTGGATTTAAATACATAGGAGAAAAAATCCACGAATTTGAAGTAAATAATGATAAGACATATTTATTTGGATTTGAAGAAAGCTATGGATATTTAGCTGGAACTTTTGTAAGAGATAAAGATGCTGTTATAGCTTCAATGTTAATAGCAGAAATGACTTTATACTACAAGAATAAGGGAATGTCTTTATATGAAGCATTAATTAAGCTTTATGAAAGAATAGGATTCTTCAAAGAAGAATTAATTTCAATAGAACTTAAGGGTAAGGAAGGACAAGAAAAGATAGCTTCTTGTATTGATGCTTTAAGAAATTCTAGCTTATCAGAAGTTGATGGAGTTAAGGTAGTTACTAAGTATGACTATAAGTTAAGTGTAGAAGAAAATCTTGTAGATGGAACTAAGTCTGAAATAAAATTACCTAAGTCAAATGTATTAAAGTTTATACTCGAAGATGGTTCATCATTTGTTGTTAGACCTTCAGGTACAGAACCAAAAATGAAGATTTACTCAGCAGTAAGAGGAACAAGCTTAGAAAATGCAGAAAAAGAATCAGCAAGATTTAAGGCTGCTATAATGGATATAATAAATGAAAAATTAAAATAATTTATTTTTAGGGCTCCTTTTAGGAGTCCTTTTTTGTTATATTTCTTAAAATAGGTTATAATTATAAAAGATTTGAATAAGGTGGTGCTTAAATGAATTATAAAAATCTTTTTAATGAAAAATTAAATAGTTTATTGTTTTTAGAAGTAAAGTGGGATGGCTTTAAGAAAAGTGTAGGTATTCCACAAAATATAAAATTAAAAAATAGTGAGGTATATATTCCTATAAGCTCAAAATATATAACAAGCAATATAAATGACCAAATAAAAATAAATAACCTTCCAATATATTATTTTATTGAGGGTATGCTTTTAGCTATGGGAGCAGATGAAAACTTAAAATTTAAAGAGGATTATATAATAATTTTTAATAATATTTCTGATAGTGAAGAATGTGGAAAATCTTTAGTTGCAGATAGAGTAAAGGAAGATAATTTAGAAGAAGCTTATCTTCTTTTAAAAGGATTATACATAGCAACAGGAGATGAGGAGTATTATAAAAAGCTTCTTCTTGTTGGAGAAAGCTTAAGAGAAAAGGATAGTGGTTTTGAAGAAATACTATTAAAAGATATTGATGAAGGAAAAAAAGAATTTATAAATATGCCAGAACCTTATCTATATAAGGCAGTAATTCTTAGAAAGAAGGAAGACTTTTTAGGGGCTAAGGTTGAGATAAATGAGTATATAAATAAAGGTGGAGAAATAACTAAGGAAATAAAAACACTAATTGATGATATAGAAAATGTATCTAATTATGAAAAAGCGGTAGAAATGTTAGATAAAGACCCTAAAGAAGCTTTTAAAATGTTGGTGGATTTATCAGAAAAATTTGATAAGAATCCATTAATTTATTATTATTTAGGAATTGCTTCAAGAAAGCTTGAAAACTTTAATAAGGCTATATATTACTTAAATAAAAGCCTTGAAATAGAATCAGGAATGCTAGAAGTTGTTACAGAACTTGGAATAAACTATGCGTGTCTTGGAGAATATGAAGAAGCTTTAGCTTATTTTGAAAAAGCCTTTGAAGTTTCAAGAGATGTTGAAACTTGCACAAATATTGTTATGTGCTATTTAAACTTAGGAAATATGGAAAAAGCAAAGGAATATTTAGAAGAAGCTAAAAAAATAAATTCAGAAGATGAAATTGTAAAACAGCTTGTTACTATGTTAAAGGGGAAATAAAATGTATACAAATATTTTAGGATATAATGTCTTTAATGAAACTAAAGAAAGTTTCTTAAAAGAATTAGATAAGAGAGATAAAACTATAGTAATTTCAGGAAATCCAGAAGTATTGTATAGTGGACTTGAAAATGAAAAACTTAATAAACTCTTTAATGGAAAAGACTCTATTATAATTCCAGATGGAGTAGGAACTGTACTTGCAGCTAAAATGGTAAAGAGTCCTGTAAAAGAAAAAATAGCAGGAATAGAGGTTATGAGAGCTGTTATTGAAAAATGTGCAAAAGAAGAAAAGGGAATTTATCTTTTAGGGGCAGAAGAAGAAATTTTAAAGCTTTGCAAAGAAAACATAAAAAAAGAATTCCCTAATATAAAGATAGTGGGAAGTCATAATGGTTTTTTTGATTTAAATAACTGTAATGATATTATTGAAGACATAAAAAAATCTAATCCTTGGGGGTTATTTATTGCAATGGGATGTCCAAGGCAGGAAAACTTTATTGTAAATTATATAAATGAGCTTAATTGCAATTTTTATATGCCTGTAGGAGGGAGCTTTGATGTTTTTGCAGGAAAGGTAAACAGAGCACCTAAATGGATGCTTTCTTTAGGTCTTGAATGGCTTTATAGAGTAGGTAAAGAACCTTGGAGAATAAAAAGACTTGGAGTTATACCAAAATTCTTATTAAGAGTTTTAAGAAATAAATAAGGAGAGTAATATGAAAAGCTTATTTAAATCTACCTTAATAGTAATGATAATGGCTGTAATAAGCAGATTTATAGGATTTTTTAGGGATATACTTATTGCTAATAATTTTGGTGCTTCAAATTATACAGATGCCTATAAAACAGCAACCTCAATTCCAGAAACCATATTTATGATAGTTGGTCTTGCAATATCAACTTCTTTTTTACCTATGCTTAGTAAAGTTAAGGTTAAAAAAGGCACTGATGAGATGCATAAATTTGCAAATAACATAATAAATATATTAGTTGTTATGTCCTTTGTGATATTTATAGTTGCAAGTTTTTTCCCAGAAGAAATAGTTAATCTTTTAGCAAGTGGTCTTGATGAAGAAACCCTAAAACTTGCTTCAGAGCTTGCTAGAATAAGTCTTTTAAATATAATATTTTTAACTATAAATGCATGTTTTACTGCTCTTCTTCAGGTGCATGAGGATTTTGTTGTTCCTTCAATATTAGGATTATTCTTTAATTTGCCTATAATTATCTATCTAATATTATTTAAAAGCTATAATGTTCATGGATTAATGATAGCAAATGTTATAGGAAACTTTTTTAGGGTGGCTGTTCAAGTACCATCTTTAAGAAGTCATGGATATAGATATAAATTTTTTATTAATTTTAAAGACGAAAAAGTTAAAGCTATATTAATTTTAATAATTCCTGTAGTTATAGGAGCTGGAGCAAATTCATTAAATATGATAGTAGATAAAAGAATAGCTTCTTCTTTAGGGGAAGGAGCAATAACAACCCTAGATAATGCACAACTTTTAATAACTTTTATAAATACAATTATTACAACTTCAATTTCTACTGTAGTCTATCCAATACTTGCAAATAGAAGAAATGAAGGAAAACATAAAGAGTTTTTAGATATATTATCAAAATCAATAGTATTTTTAGCTATACTTCTTATTCCTATAAGTATGGGAGTAATTCTTTTTAAAGAGGAAATAATAACAATAGTTTATAAGAGAGGAATGTATTCAGAGAGTGCTGTAAGTCTTACAGTTATGGCTTTAACAGGATATGCAATAGGAATTTTCTTTACTGGAGTAAGAGATATTTTAAATTCTATATTGTTTTCTATGGGAAAAACGAAGATTACAGCAAAAAATGGAGTTATTGGTGTTATAATAAATATAGCTTTAAGCTTGACTTTATCAAAGAAATTTGGAATTTTAGGTATAACTATTTCCTCATCAATAGCAATGATGGTTACTTCAATTTTACTTTTAATAAACATAACAAAGCTTGTAGGAGAATTTAAAGTAAAACCTTTAATGCTAAAACTCACAAAAATTGTTATTTCATCAGCTATAATGTCTTTAGTTATTATACTTACAAAAGGTTTTATAGATTCAATGCCAATAATTCTTTTTGTAATAGTAGGAACAATTATAGGAATAATAACATATTTCATAATGACATTAATTTTAAAAATAGAAGAGGTTAAGGAGATAGTAAATTTATTTAAAAATAAAGAAATTAAATAGGAGATAATATGAAGATTTTATTTATAGCATGCTATTCACCATTTATTAATAATTCTGCTGCAATAGAAACCCTTCAATATTTAAATAAACTTAGTGAAGTTAAAGGAAATAAGGTTCATTTATTAACAGTAGATTTCCCAGAAAACTCGATTTATTATGATAGCTCTTTAAGAGATATGATTAACAAAGATATAAAAGTTCATTTAATAGAAGGGGGAAAAATATTTAATAAGCTTGTCCCTAGAAAAGGAAATGAAAGTGAAAAGCCTAAAACTGAAAGTACAAAAAATATTAAAAAGATGAAACTTTTAAGAAGTATAAAAAATGCAATAGTAATTCCAGATATGTATTATTCATGGGCAAAGAAAGCAGGAAAGTATGGAATAGAGCTTATGAAAAAGGAAAACTTTGATTTAATTTTTTCAATGCATGAGCCTCCATCTTCTCATTTATGTGCTTATTATATAAAAAAGGAAAATAAAAATATTCCTTGGATAACCTATTGGAGTGACCCTTGGCTTAAAGATTCTACAAGAGAAAAATCTTTCTTTATTAAGAAATCAATAGAGAAATCTATGGAAAAGAATATTGTAGAAAATGCTGATAAATTTATATTTGTAACAGAAGCAAACAGGCAGGATTATATTGATACATATAAAATAAATAAGGATAAAACTTTTATAATAACAAGAGGTTTTGATGAAGAGCTTTTTAATAGATTGTCAAAAGAAGAAAAACCAAAGCTTATAGAAGAAAATAAAATAAATGTAATTTATGCAGGAGAAATATTTTCAAAGCTTAGAGATATAAAGCCATTTATAAGGGCTTTAGAGGATATTTCAAAGGAAAGACCAGATTTATATAAAAAAATTAATCTTATGTTTTTTGGAAATATTGATGATGGTGAGGCTAAAAGAGATTTAGAGAACTTAGAGATAAGTAAGGTAAATAAGAGAATTCCTTTTGAAGAGGCATTAAAGTATATGTTAAATTCTCAGGTTCTTCTTATTTTTGGAAACAAGAATTCAAAGCAGATACCAGCAAAAATATATGAGTATTTTGGAGCTAAGGGAAAGATATTTGTTATTTATGGAGATGAAAATGACCCAATAAAGAAGCTTGTAGAAAATCATGAAAGATGTAAAAATACTTTAAACAACAAAAATGACATAAAAAATTCACTTATAGAAATTTTAGAAACTAAAGAAGAGGCTCTTTTAGGAGAAGTGGATTATAATTTTGAATGGAAGACTATAACTAAGAGATTAACTGATATATTTAAAAAATAGGATTAGTTAAATATGTGTGAAGTGGAGGGAGTTTTATGCACATAATGGTGGTGCCATCTTGGTATGCTTCGCCTAATGAAAAGGTTCATGGAAGTTTTTTTAAAGAACAATTTCAGGCTCTTCAAAGAAGTGGAGAAAAGGTGACAGTTGCTTATAATGAAATCTGGCCTATAACTGATGTTGGAAAACTAAAGGAAAAGACAGGAATAGTCTTTAGTGAAGAGTATGGATTAAGAACATATAGGTTTAGAAATTATAATTTTCTTCCTAAAAACCCCAATATGTTTAAGTTTTTTAATAGGCGTATGGAAAGATTATATTTGGAAATAATAGAAAAAGAGGGTAAGGTAGATATTATTCATGCCCATTCTGCTTTTTGGGGAGGAATATCAGCTTCTTATGTAGCTAACAAATATAATATTCCTTTTGTTTTAACAGAACATTCCTCATTAAAATATAGTATGTATGTAAAAAAAAGCTATGAGCCTTGGATAAAAAATGCCTATGATTCTGCAAATTGTTTAATTGCAGTTGGAAATGGACTAAAAGAGGAAATGAAGCAATATACAAAAAATGAAATAACTGTTATAGGAAATATGGTTGATTTTTCTATGTTTATTCCAGAAGAAAAGAAAAAAAGTGAAGATATAACTTTATTTTCTTTAGCATATTTAGTACCAGAAAAAGGAATAGATAGACTTATAAAAGCTTTTGCAGAAGCCTTTAAAGATGATGATAATATTAAGCTTAGAATAGGTGGATATGGAAATAAAGAAGAGGAATATAAAAAATTATCATCAGATTTAGGTATGGATGAAAAAATAACCTTTCTAGGAGAGGTTAAAAGAGAAGATGTAGTTAAAGAAATGAATAATTGTGATGGTTTTGTTCTTCCTTCAGAACATGAAACTTTTGGAGTTGTTTATATAGAAGCCTTATCATTAGGAAAGCCTGTCCTTGGAACTAAAAATGGTGGAGCTGAGGATATAATTAAAGACTTTAATGGAATTTTAGTTGAAAATAAAAATCATGAAGCCTTAGTTGAAGGGTTAAAAAATTTTATAAAGAAAATACCAGAGTTTTCAAAGGAAAAAATAAGAGAAAATTGCATAAACTCTTATTCTGAAAAAGTTATAATTGAAAAAATAAAAAGTGTTTATAAAGAAGTTTTAAAAAAATAAATAATATATATAACACAGGAGGAATTTAATATGGAATTTAAAGATTACAAAATAGAAGAATTTATAAATGATTTATCATCACCACTACCAGCACCAGGAGGAGGAAGTGTAGCAGGGCTTGTAGCTGCACTTTCTGGAAGCTTAAATTCAATGGTATATTCATTAACTATTAATAAAAAAGCTTTTGAAAAACAAGATGTGGAAACACAAAAATTAGTTTTAGACTTTAAAGAAGCTTCAGCTAAATTTACAAAAAAAGCTTTAACACTTATGGAAGAAGATAGAGAAGAATTTAATAAACTTATGGATTGTTATAAACTTCCTAAAGAAACAGAAGAAGAAAAAGAATTTAGAAACAAAGAAATAAAACAAAAAACAATTAAAGCAATGATGGCACCAAAAAAACTTGGAGAAGAATGTTACAAATTCTATGATAATATAGATGCAGCAATAAAATATGGAAATAAAATGCTAGTTTCTGATGGGGTATGTGCAGCAATACTTCTTAATGCAGCAATAGAAAGTGCTATAATTAATGTAAAAATTAATTTAGATTCTTTAAAAGATTTGCCAATAGCAGAAGAAATAGAAAAAGAAATAAAAGAACTAGAAGAAAATTCATTAAAAAGAAAAGAAAAAATATGTAATGTTATGAAATAAATATTTAGGGCTGTCACACAAAAATTTTTGTAGCAATATATAGTATAAAGCAGCTATATATTCTATTGATATTTTTTAATGTGACAGCCTTTTTAGGTAATATAAATTTTAAAAAATATTACTATTTGTCAATTTGTAATGCAATTTATTTTTATTTTAATAGAAAATTTATATAAGAAAGTATAATATTAGTTATAAGGAGGGGATTTTATGATTATAGATTCACATGTACATATAGGAAATATTATGAATTTTAATATGCCAGAAGAAATGGTACTTAAGTCTATGGAAAAATATAATATTGATTATAGCTTAGTTTCAAATATAGAAGCTTCAGAAGTAGATGGTAATCAGGAGCTAATTCCAATAGAATTTCAGCATAGTCAAACTGAAACTTGTGAAAAAATATTAAGATTTGCTAAAAATAATCCTAAAAAAATAGGAGCACTTCTTTGGGTTAAACCAAGATTAGAAGGGTGCACAGAAGAGTTTAAAAATTTAGTTAAGGAAAATAGAGAATGGGTTTTAGGAATAAAGATTCATCCTTATCATTCAAAAATGAGATTTGATTCCTTACAAGTTCAAGAATATATAAAACTTGCAGAAGAGTATAATTTACCAATACTTACTCATACAGCAAATGATGAATGTTCAGCTCCAAAGCTTGTCTATGAAATGGCTAAAAAATATAAGAAGGTTAATTTTATAATGGGGCATATGGAGCTTGGAACAGACAATGAAAAAGCTATTGAGTATATAGAAAAACTTCCTAATCTTTATGGAGATACAGCTTGGGTAGAACCAGAGCATGCAATAAAGATAAAAAGATGTGGCTCTGAAAAATTATTATTTGGAACAGACAATCCAATAGATGGAGTAGATACATACAATCATCCAACTATATGTAGTGTGTATTTAAGCGAAGAGTTTAAAAATAGTCTTACAAAGGAAGAATATGAAAATATAATGTATAAAAATGCTATAAGACTTTTTAATTTAATGATTTAGAAAAGATATAAATCTTTAGTAAAGTGTTAATTATTACTTTGTGTTGATTTAAAACTAGAAAGCAAAGTAATAATTAACATTTTTTTTGTATAGAAGATATTGACAATTAATAAAAGGTATTTTATACTAGATACAAAGTTGAAACAAACGACTTAAATACATATCCTTCGTTTTGAAGTTCAGAAAGAACTTGTTTTAAAACCTTTGTATTTGTGTCAGAAACTGCATGAAGAAGAAGAATTCCACCAGGATGAACTCCATTTTTTATTTTTTCAATGGCAAAGGCTTCATTAGGTTGGTCATCTACAAGCCAGTCTTTATAAGCAAAGCTCCAAAAAATTGTTTTATATCCTAAGGCTTTAGTTCTTGCTAGAGAATTTTTTGAATATTTGCCCATTGGAGGTCTAAAGAATTTAGGCATATCCTGTCCTGTAAGGTTTTTAAAAGCTTCTTCAACAGAAGTAAATTCTTCTTTGAATTTTTCATCATCAGTTATAGAAGCCATAGAAGGATGATGATTTGAATGGTTACATACTAGATGTCCTTCATTAACCATTCTTTTTATTATATCAGGTTCACTATCTATGTAAGGCTTTACAACAAAAAAGGCAGCTGGAATTTTAAGCTCTTTTAGTGTATCTAATATAAAAGGTGTATTGCCATTTTCATAACCTTCATCAAATGTAAGATATAAAACCTTTGATGAAGTATCACCTAAATAATAGCCATCATAATCTTTAAGAAAGGATACTCCTTCCTTTGCACCTTCAGGAATAGCATTATTTTTAGCAGGAACATAGTACCAGTTAAGCTCTGTATTGTCATCTGCTAGAGCTTGAAAAGGGAAGGAAAGTGATAGCAAAATAGTTAATATAAAAATAAATAAAGAATTTTTTTTCAAAAATATCACCTCAAATTTACTTGTTGGTTTATTATACTGTCTTTTTATTATGTGAAATATTTAATGATTTTATTCAAAAATGACTTAAGTCATTTTCATAATTACAAAAGATAGATGTAACAAAATAACACATTTTATATAATTATCTTAACAAGAGCAAGAGGGTTATTTATAAATAAAACAATAGATGATAATTTGGGAGGAATTAATATGAAACTAGAAGTAAAAAATTTGCATAAGAGTTTTTCAGGAAATGAAGTTTTACATGGAATTTCTTTTTCTGTAGAAAGTGGAAAGGCACTTGGACTTCTTGGAAGAAATGGAGCAGGAAAAACAACAACAATAAGAATTTTAATGGATGTTTTTAAATCAGATGAAGGAGAAATTCTTTTAGATGGAAAGCCTTTTAATCCTAAAAATTTTCAAATTGGCTATCTTCCAGAGGAAAGAGGATTGTATCCTAAGAAAAAGGTCTCAGAACAAATTATGTATTTAGCAAATTTAAGAGGAATATCAACTAAGGATGCTAAGAAAAATACAAAAAAGTGGCTTGAAAGATTGGGAGTTTTAGAATATGAAAATCGTCTTCTTGAAACTTTATCAAAAGGAAATCAACAAAAAGTTCAGCTTGCTCAAACCTTGGTATGTAACCCTGAAATAGTGGTTTTAGATGAACCATTTAGTGGATTAGACCCAGTAAATTCTCAGGTTTTAAAGGATGTAGTTAAAGAGCTTATTGAAGATAAAAAAATAGTTATATTTTCAAGTCATCAAATGAATTATGTAGAAGAATTTTGTGAAGATATTGCCATTATAAATCATGGGGATGTAGTTTTAAGTGGAAACTTAAAAGAAATAAAAAAGGATTTTGGTAAAAATAGATTAATATTAAGTGCTTCCAATTATTCTTTAGATAATCTTAAAGAAAAATGTGAAAATGACTATAAAAGTCTTATAAAAATAGATGATGTTAAAAAGGAATTCATAGTTCTTGAACTATTAGAAGGTAAGAACAAAAATGATTTGTTAAAAAGAATTTTAGAATCAGATATAGATATTGAAAGATTTGGAGTGTATGAACCAACATTAAATGACATTTTTGTATCAAAGGCAGGGGATAAATAATGAAACAATTTTTTACTGTATTAAAATTTGAATTAGGCAATTACTTTAAAAATAAAAGCTATCTTATAACAACAATTCTATTTTCAGTATTGTTAATAGTAGGTTTATCAGTACCTTCATTTATAAATATTCCAGCTTTAAGTGGAAAAGATAAAGTAGAGAGTAATGAAGAAAAGACAGTTTTTGCAATTTATGATAAGGACAATATCATAGCAGATAATGAATATTTAAAAAAGGCTTTTGAAGATGTTGAATGGGAAAAGGTTAAGAGTAGAAAAGAAGTTGAAGATTTAATAAATGAAGATAAGGCTGATGCAGGTTTTATTGTAAATTCATTAACTGATTATTCTTATTTAGTTGAAAATAGTAGTTTTTCAGATGAAAATCAACCTATATTTGAATCAGTTTTATCTAGAGTGTATAGAGAAGATTATCTTAAGGATAAAAATATAAGTGTAGATGAAATGGATGCTTTATATAATATGCCTATTGAAAGCAATGTTGAAATATTAGGAAAAGATAGTGTAAGCAACTACATATATACTTATGCATTAATATTTATATTATATTTTATGATAATAATGTATGGTCAACTTATAGCTACTTCAGTTACAAGTGAAAAAAGTAATCGTGCAATTGAGGTTTTGGTAACTAGTACAAGCAGTAATAGTTTAATTTTTGGAAAAGTAATAGCAGGAGCAATAGCAAGCTTTATACAAATGGGATTAATAATTGGTTCAGGATTAGTGTCATATAAAATAAATAGAGATTCTTGGAATGGATTATTAGATATGGTGTTTGATATTCCATCAAATGTACTATTAACTTTTGCAGTCTTTGGAATGTTAGGATATTTATTATATACATTTATTTTTGGTGCTTTAGGTGCATTAGTTTCTAAGACAGAGGATATAGGAAAAAGTGCAGGAAACATATCAATGATTTATGTTATAGTATTTATGCTTACAATGTTTAATTTAACTAAGCCTGATGGAATGATAATTAAGGTTATGTCATTTATTCCATTTAGTTCATGTAATGCGATGTTTGTAAGGGTGGCAATGGGAACTGTTCCTACAATAGAAATAATAATTTCATTAGTTTTATTAATTGCTTCAATAGTAATTGTTGGTTTCTTAGGAGCTAAAATTTATAGAATGGCAACTTTAATGTATGGAAATCCTATAAAGCTATCAAATGCTATTAAATGGCTTAAAAAAGAAAAATAATAAAGAGATTAAAAAGGCATCTATAGAAATATAGGTGCTTTAATTATATAAATTTCATGTGATATATTTGAAAAATATGTAAATAAATCTCTATATTTTTTCTGGTTATACTATTATAATAAAATATATAAATGTTTAAAGACAAAAATGAAATATAAAGTAAAAAGGAAGGATAAAATGAGAATATTACATACAGCAGATTTTCATTTAGGAAAAAATCTTGAAGGTTTTAGTAGAATGGATGAGCAGGAAGAGTTTTTAAAAGATTTTATAAATATTGTTAAGGAAAATAATATAGATTTAGTAATTATAGCAGGAGATATATATGATAATAGCAATCCTCCAGCAAGGGCTGAAAAAATGTTTTATAGCACATTAAAACAGCTTTCAGAAGATGGGGAAAGGCTTATATTAGTTATAGCAGGAAATCATGATAATCCAGAAAGACTAGTTGCAGCAGGACCTTTAGCAAGGGAACATGGAATAATTATGATAGGAACTCCTAAAACTGTTATTGAAACGGGCGACTATGGAAAACATAAGGTTTTAAATTCAGGAGAAGGGTTTATTGAAATAGAGATAAATAATGAAAAAGCAGTAATTTTAACTGTTCCTTATCCAAGCGAAAAAAGACTTAATGAAGTTTTATATAAGGATATGGATGAAGAGGAGGAAAAATTAAAATCTTATAGTGATAGAATTCATAAGCTTTTTGATGATTTAAAGGTTAATTATAGAGAAGACACTATAAATTTAGTAGTATCTCATCTATTTGCAATGGAAAGTAAAGAAGGAGGCTCTGAAAGAAGCATACAACTTGGTGGAAGTTATATAGTTGATGGAAGCTGTTTTCCTAAGGAAGCTCAATATATTGCTTTAGGTCATGTTCATAAGCCACAAGTAGTTCCAAATACAAATCATAAAGCAAGATATTCAGGTTCTCCTATACACTATAATAAAAAAGAGATAAACAGCGAAAAAAAGTGTTTTATAATAGATGTTAAAGCTAAAGAAGAGGCAAAGGTAACAGAAGTGCCTTTTAAAGTATATAAGCCTATAGAGATATGGAAGTGTAAAAGCATAGATGAAGCAATTGAAAAGTGTGAAGAAAATTCAGGCAAAAGTTCCTGGGTTTATTTAGAAATTGAAACAGATAGATATATAAGAGAAGATGAAATAAAAGCTATGAAAAGCTTAAAAGATGATATTTTAGAGATTATTCCAAAGATAAAATCAGAAGAAAATGATGATGAAGAGATAAGAAATTTTGCTGAAAAAACTTTTGAGGAAATGTTTAAAGAGTTTTATAAAAAGGAGAGAGATGTAGAACCTGATGAAGAATTGGTTAAAATGCTCTTATCCATAGTTGAAGGAGGGGAAGAAGATGAGACCAATTAAATTAAAAATAAAAGGCTTAAATAGCTTTATTGAAGAACAAGTAATAGATTTTGAAAAGCTTACAGATAGAGGGCTTTTTGGAATATTTGGTCCTACAGGAAGTGGAAAATCTACTATTTTAGATGGAATAACCTTAAGTTTATATGGGGATTTAGCAAGAAAAAGCTCAAATTATATAAATACAAATTGTGATACTTTAAGTGTAAGTTTTGAATTTCAAATAACTTCTTTTGAAACAAAAAAATATAGGGTTGAAAGAAGCTTTAAAAGAGATAAAAAAACTGGAGGAATAAAAACAGCAGGGGCTAAGCTTTTAGATATAACAAATGATGAAGTAGTATTAGCTGAAAAGGTAAGAGAAGTAGATAAAAGTTGTGAAAAAATTTTAGGATTATCTTTAGATGATTTTACAAGGACAGTTGTGCTTCCTCAAGGAAAATTTAGTGAATTTTTAAAGCTTGAGGGAAAGCAGAGAAGAGAAATGCTTGAGAGATTATTTAATCTTCAAAAGTATGGAGATAATTTATCAATAAAGCTTTCTAAGAAAATAAAAGAAAAAAAGACAGAAAATGATATTCTTATTGGTCAGCTTAAAGGATATGAAAATATAAATGATGAAATTTTATCTTTAAAGAAAGAAGAATTAAAGCTTAAAGAAAAATTATATAATGATTTTGATAAAGAACTTAAGGATATTAATAAGACCTTTAAAGAAAAGGAAGAACTTTGGAAAAATCAACAGGAAATTTTATTATATAAGGATAAGGAATTAAAATTAAAAAGTAAATCTTATGATATAGAAAATAAGAAAAATAAAGTATTAAGAGGAGAAGCTTCATTAAGGGTTAAGCCTTATATTGATGAATATAATAAATCATTAAATGAAAGTATAATAATTCAAAAAGAATTAGAAGCTTTAGAAAAAAGAATTATTAACTTAAAGAAAGAAAAAGAAGAAAGAGAAAAAAACTTTGAAATTTTAAAGAATAGAAAAGATATAGAGCTTCCAAAATTAAAAATAAAAGAAGAAAGACTTTTAGATGCCATAAGAGAAGAAAAGGTATTAAATGGTTTATTAAAGGAACAGGAAAGTAATAAGAAAAAAATAAATTTAATGCTTTCAGATTATAGAAATAAAGAAAAAGAATTTAAAATTTTTGAAGAAAATATAAAAGAAAAAGATAAACAAATAAAGACTTTAGAAGAACAATCTGAAAGCTTAAAGATAGATGAAGATTTAAAAAATGCTGTTCAAAAGGGAATAATAATAACTGAAAAATATAATTCTTTAAATAAAATATATAATGAAGATATAGTAAAAATAGATAAATTAAAAAACAAAATAGAGAGTGCTAAAAAAGAAAAAGAATATTTAAGTAAGTTATTAGAAAATAAAAATAAGGAATTCTTAGAATTATCTAAAAAACTAGAAAAACTTATTTCTCCTACTACTTCAAAGGATTTATTAGAAAAACAAAATAAAATAAATAAGTTAAAAGAAGAAGCAAGAAGATTTAATGAATGTACTAAAGAAATTTTAGAAATTAACAAAGAAAATGATTTACTAGCAAAAGAAATTGAGAAAAAGAAAGTATTAAAAGAGGAAAATGAAAAAGAACTTAAAAATTTAAAAGAAAGTTATGAAGAAATAAAAATAGAAAATTTAGCTCATGAGCTTAGAATAGGTCTTAAAGATGGAAAGCCTTGTCCTGTATGTGGTGCTAAGAATCATGATTTTAGTAATTTAAAAGAAATATCTTTAAAAGAAGATAATGATTTTTCTAAAGAAATATCAATTTTAGAAGAAAAAATAAAAGTTATGGATAATGATATTACTAGAGATGAAACTAAGCTTTTAACCTCAAAAGAAAAGTTATTATCAGCAGAAAAAGAAATTTCTAATTTAGGAGAAGACTTCAAAAGTTTAGAAAAAGAAGAAAAGAATTTTGAAAGCTTAAAAAATGCTTTAGATGAATATGAAAAAAATAAAGAGTTTCTTGAAAAAAATAGAGAAAATCTTAAAGAAGAAATATATGAGTTAAAAAATAAAATAAATAAAAATAGTGCAATAGAAACTGAAAATACAAAGCAATTATTATCTATAGAACAAGAGATAAACAAAAATTTAGAAGAAAAGAATTATGCACTAAAAGAAATTGAAATTTTAAAGGATAATTTTAAAATAGATGATTTCCTTAAAAAAAATGATGAGATAAGAGCTAAAGAAAGAGAAAAGGAAAAGCTTTTTAAAGATATAAAAGAATTTAGAAATGATATTGAAGTATTGACTAATAAAAATAATAATCTTAAAGATTCTATGTCAAAGATAAAAGAAGAAGGGGCAGAGTTAAGAGCTATAATAAAAGAAAAAGATGCTTTAATAGAAGAAAAGAAAAAAATAATAAAAGAAAAAGCAGAAGAAAGTGAAAATTTATCTTTATCTCTTAAAATAATAGAAGATAACATAGAATGTATAGAGAAAGAATATAAGATTGAAGAAGAAAATAAAAAGAAAGTAGATAAAGAATATGAAGAGGTCAATAAAAATTATATAGAGAAATTTACAAAGAATAATGAAATTAATAATAAAGTAAGAGAGAATAAAGAAAAGCTTAGCAATATTCTTAAGGAAGAAGAATTTGAAAATATTGAAGAAGCAGAAAAATATAATTTATCTAAAATAGAGATAGATGAAATTAAAAGAGAAATAGAAGAATATAAAAATGAGCTTTCAAAAATTCAAGGGGTAATTGAAGGATTAATTAAGAAAAGTGCTGGAAGGGAAATAAGTGAAGAGGAATGGAAAAACATTCAAGAAGAAAAAGAGCAAAAAGAAGAGGAATTTGAAAAAATTAAAGAGGAAAAGATAACCTTAGAAAAAGAATTAAAAGATATAGAAAATAAACTAAAAGAACTTAGTGAATTATTAAATAAAAAGAAAGAAATAGACCATGAGCTTGCCTTATTAGATGATTTAGAAAAATTATTTAAAGGAAAGAAATTTGTTGAGTTTGTAGCAATAACAAAACTTAAATATATTTCTCATGAAGCATCAAAAAGACTTAAGGAAATAAGTAATGGAAATTATGGCTTAGAGGTTGATGAAAATAGTAAATTTATAATAAGAGATTATAAAAATGGAGGGGCAGAAAGAGATGCCTCAACACTTTCAGGAGGAGAAACATTTTTAGCATCCTTATCTTTAGCATTAGCTCTTTCAGCAGAAATACAGCTTAAAGGAACAGCACCACTTGAATTATTTTTCTTAGATGAAGGCTTTGGAACACTAGATGAAAATCTTTTAGAGGTGGTTATGGAATCTTTAGAAAAGGTTCATAATGAAAGATTAAAAATAGGTATAATAAGCCATGTTGAAGCTATAAAAAACAGAGTTCCAGTAAAACTTATAGTTACTCCAGCTGTTTCAGGATTAGGGGGAAGTAAGGTAAGGATTGAAAGAAGTTAAGGTAATACTATTGAATTTTTTTATTTTAAACAATATAATTTAAAGTAGAGTTTTTAGAAAAGATATAAAAAGAGGAGATTACATAATGAAGCTAGGAATTGTAGGTTTACCAAATGTAGGTAAGAGTACTTTATTTAACGCAATAACAAAAGCTGGAGCAGAATCAGCAAACTATCCATTTTGTACTATTGAGCCAAATGTTGGAGTTGTTTCTGTACCAGATAAAAGATTAGATGTATTAGAAAAAATGTATTCAGCTAAAAAAAAGGTTTATACAGCAATAGAATTTTATGATATAGCAGGACTTGTAAAGGGTGCTTCTAAAGGTGAAGGTTTAGGAAATAAATTTTTATCACACATAAGAGAAGTTGCAGCTATAGTTCATGTTGTTAGATGTTTTGATGATGGAAATGTTGTTCATGTTGAAGGTTCAGTAGACCCAATAAGAGATATTGAAACTATAAATCTTGAACTAATATTTTCAGATTTAGAAGTTCTTGAAAGAAGAATGGAAAAAACATTAAAGCTTGCAAGGTCAGGAGATAAAACAGCAAAATTTGAATATGGAGTAATGGAAAGAATGAAGGAGCATTTAGAAAATAATCTTCCTATTAGAACTTTAGAAACTAATGAAGATGAAGATGCCTTTATAAAAACTTTATTTATGATTACTTCTAAGCCTGTTTTATATGCATGCAATGTTTCAGAAGATGACATAATGAGTGGAAATACTAATAATGAGTATGTTCAAAAGGTAAAAGAATACGCAGAAAAAGAAAATTCAGGAGTTATGGTAGTATGTGCTAAGCTTGAAGAAGATTTATCTGGACTTGAAGATGAAGAAAAAGCTGAAATGCTTGCAGAATATGGTTTAGAAGAATCAGGACTTGATAAGCTTATACAAGCATCTTATAAGTTATTAGGACTTATGAGCTTTTTAACTGCTGGTGTTCAAGAGGTAAGAGCTTGGACAATTAAACAAGGAACAAAAGCACCTCAAGCAGCAGGAAAAATTCATTCAGATATTGAAAGAGGATTTATAAGAGCTGAAATAGTAAGCTATGATGATTTAGTTGAATGTGGTTCTGAAGCAAAGGCTAAAGAAAAAGGATTATTTAGACTTGAAGGTAAAGATTACATAATGAAAGATGGAGATGTAGTTAACTTTAGATTTAATGTATAAGGCTTATCAAATTATATACAATTTAACAATTAATATAAATTTCCTATAAAATAAAAAAATAAAAAAAATCCTTTAATTGTAGAAGGATTTTTTTATTTTTTGTAGAAGTTTTTTTAGTATTAGTTTTATTAATTAAAAATTATTTTTATATTAAAATATTAAAAATAACTTAAATATATTGCAAGTAAGTAAAAAAAAATATAAAGTATAAAAGGAGTGATAGAAGATAAAGGAGCAAATTAATGGAATTTAAACATATATCAGTATTATTAAATGAATGTCTTGAAGGATTGAATATAAAAGAAAATGGTACATATGTTGATTGCACTCTTGGTGGTGCAGGACATTCTTCACATATTTTAGAAAAATTATCAAGTGAAGGTACCTTAATAGGTATTGACCAAGATAATGATGCATTAAGAGCTGCTAAGGAGAAGTTAAGAGATTACTCAAATGTAAAATTTGTTCATAACAATTTTTATAACATTGATAGTATTTTAACATCATTGAATATACCTAAAGTAGATGGGATATTGATGGACTTAGGAGTATCTTCATATCAACTAGATGAAGGGGAAAGAGGATTTAGTTATATGAAGGATGCACCATTAGATATGAGAATGGATAGAGATAGAGAATTTTCAGCTTATGAAGTTGTAAATACATATTCTGAAGAAGATTTATATAGAATTATCAGGGATTATGGAGAAGAAAAATTTGCAAAAAAAATTGCAAAGTTTATTGTAGATAAAAGAACTGATAAACCTATAGAAACAACTTTAGAATTAGTAGATATAATAAAAGCTGCAATTCCTGCAAAGGCAAGACGTGAAGGACCACATCCAGCCAAAAGAACATTTCAGGCAATTAGAATAGAGGTTAATGGAGAACTTGCTATTTTAAATAAAGCAATAGAAGATGGAGTAGAACACTTAAATAAAGGTGGGAGGATGGCAATTATAACATTTCATTCTTTAGAAGATAGGATTGTTAAATTAAAATATAGAGAATTAGCAAATCCTTGTACATGTCCAAAAGAATTTCCAGTATGTATATGTGGAAAAAAGCCATTAGTTAAAATAATAAGTCGTAAAGCAATTGAACCAAGTAAAGAAGAAGTAGAACAAAATCCAAGAAGTAGAAGTGCAAAACTAAGAATACTAGAAAAGTTATAGAATTTATAAAAGAGTAGGATGGGATGTGAATTAAAATGAAAATGGAAGAATATGAATATATAAATGGAAATATTGTTTTAATTCCTCAAGAGGAAAGAAATAAAAGAGAAGAAGAAGAAAAAAGAAAAAGAGAAGAAGAGAGAAAAAATTATAATAGAAAGCTAAAGGAAAATATAAGATACAACAGAAAAGCAACTTTTCAAATAATAGGAGTAGCATTATTATTAGGAGTTGTAAGTATTACATTTAGTAGTAAAAATTATGTTATACAAAAGAAGCTTATTGTTATAAATTCAGAAATTAGTTCAATAAATGAAATTAATGAGGCAATGCAGATTCAACTATCAAAACAGTCTGCACTTCAAAGTATCGCATCAAATGCTGAAGACCTAGGAATGAGAGTTGCAACAAAGGATGACATGGTAAGTCTTGACTTATCACAAAATTATTTTGAAAAATTAGAAGCAACTGAAGATATAAAAGATGAAAGTAAAAATGGATTCTTTTCTAAAATAATGGATGTACTATTTTAGTACATCCATTATTTTAGAAAAAATATTAGGAGGAATGTAATGAAAAAAAAAGTATATACAGATAAAGCTCTTATAAAAAATAGAATAAGCATTTCTTTATTTATTTTATTCGGACTAATAATATTGTTAGCAATAAGGCTTACATACATTATGATTGTTAAGCATGATGAATATTCTGCAAGAGCGCAGGAACAGTGGACTAGTGAAGTTAAAATAAGTGCAAGAAGAGGAAAAATATTAGATACTAATGGCGTAGAACTTGCTATGTCTGCTAATGTGTATAGAGTGGATTTAGACTTAAATTCTATAAGAAAATATTATAAAGCTAATATAGAATTAAAAAAGGAAAGAGAAGAAAGGGCAGCTGCTGGTGAAAAACTTAATGAAATAAAGGGAACATTATATTATAGCAATGAAGAGCTTGCTCCAGTTCTTGCAGAGGCTGTGGGGATGGAAGAAGAGAATGTTCTAGCTGCTCTTAACACTACTTTAGAAGATGGTTCTCCAGCAGGGTCAGCAACTTTAATAAGAAGGGTAGAAAAAGATGTTGCTGATAAAGTTGAGGCAATTGGGAAAGATTCTGAAGGAAAAGGAACTACTATAACTGGAATAATTGTTTCTCCTGACACAAAAAGATATTATAAAAATAGTAATTTCTTAGCACATGTACTTGGAACTACTGATGCTGATGGCAATGGCTTAGCAGGAATTGAACTTCAATACAATACTGAACTTTCAGGTATTGCTGGTGTAAGAATGGCAGAGCTTGATAGAGGGGGAAGAGACCTTCCTTACACAATATCACAATATACTTCTCCAATTAATGGTAGTGATGTAACTTTAACAATAGATGAAAATATACAATATTTTGCAGAAAAAGTTGCAGAAACATGTTATCAAGATAATCAAGCAAAAGCAGTTTCAGTAACAGTTATGGATCCTAAAACAGGGGAGGTATTGGCTATGGTAAATAAGCCAGATTTTGATCCTAACAATCCTCGTGAAGGAGTAGAAAATTTTGAAGGAGATACTTATGGAGATAAGCTTCAAAAAATGTGGAGAAATAGATTGGTAAATGATACATTTGAACCTGGTTCAATATTTAAGGTAATGACTGCACTTGCTGCAATTGAAGAAGGAGTTGTATCTGATTCTGATGTGTTTACCTGCACAGGAAGTATGCTAGTTGGAGGAAGAACTATAAGATGTGCTAATGTAAATGGACATGGAGTTCAAAATTTTGCAGATATAATTAAAAATTCATGCAACCCTGGATTTATGCAACTTGGAGAAAAATTAGGAAAAGAAAAACTATGTGAATATATAAAAAAGTTTGGGTTTGGGGTCAAATCAGGAATTGATTTACCAGGTGAGGCAAGTGGTATTGTAAAAGTTGTTGAAGATATTTCTGTAACAGATTTAGCAACAATATCTTTTGGACAGACCAATACTGTAAGTTCAATGCAATATATGGCAGCTTTTAATGCAGTAGCAAATGGAGGAACATGGATACAACCTCATATAATGAAAGAAATTTCTCATGAAGATGAAAATGGAACAAGAATAATTGATAAAACCTTTGAGCCAAAGACAAAAACAATGGCAACAGCAGACCAAACAGCAGAGCTTAGAGGATACTTAGAAAGAGTTGTAACATTAGGTTCTGGTTCTGGAACATTTATAGAAGGATATCATATAGCTGGTAAAACTGGTACAGCACAAAAGGTAGAAAATGGAGTTTATCAAGCAGGAAAATATATATCTTCTTTTGTAGGAATGGCTCCAGTAGATGACCCTAAAATAACAGTAATGATTACAGTAGATGAACCAGGAACAGAGCTTTATTATGCAGGTCAGGTTGCAGTTCCATATGCAAAGCCTTTATTTACAGATATATTTAATTATTTAGAAAGTAAATTCTCAGATGAAAATGAAAATGCAATTTTAAGAGATATTATTATTCCAGAAGTGAGAGGAATGAAGCTTGAAGAAGCTAAGAAAGCTCTTCAAGATGCAGGTTTAACATATGATATTTCAGGAAATGGAGGAACTGTTAAATCAATAACTCCTTATCCAGGATATTCAGTTAAAGAAGGTGCAAAAGTTACTCTTAATACAGAAACAGAAAATGATGGGGCAAATAAAGTAATAATACCTGATTTAAGTGGATATTCAATTGAAAATGCAAAGAGTGTTTTAGATACATTGAATATTCAATATGAAATAACAGGTTCAGGAATTGTTAGTAGTCAAAGCGTACCAGCAGGAGAACTTATAGATAAAGGAACAATAATTAATCTAGAATTGAAATCAGAAGTTAAGGATTAATATATAAAATATAAAAATAAATAAGCATTTTTTGCAATAAATATGGCATTTTATTCACTTAAGTTGTTATAATTAAGATGATAGTATAAAATAAATCTTGTAGAATACAAAAATAGAGGTGAAAGCTATGAAATTAAGAGAATTATTAAAAGGAATAGATTATGAAATAGTTCAAGGACAGATTGATGTAGAAATTAATAATGTAGATTATGATAGTAGAAAAGTAGAAAAAGAAGATGTATTTGTATGTATAAAAGGCTTTCAAGCTGATGGACATAAATATGCTAAAAGTGCCATAGAAAAAGGGGTTAATGCAATAATTTGTGAAGATGATATAGAAACTGATAATAAAAGTGTCACTATTATAAAAACAAATGATACAAGAAAAGCATTAGCAGTAATTGGAGCAAACTTATATGATAATCCAAGCAAAAAGATGAAGATGATAGGAGTTACTGGAACTAATGGTAAAACTACTACTGCACTAATGATAAAAACTATTTTAGAAGAAGAAGGAAAAAAGGTTGGACTTATTGGTACAATTGCTAATTATATTGGAAAAGAATCTTTAGAAACAGAAAGAACAACTCCAGAGTCTTTAGAGCTTCAAAAGCTTTTTAAAGAAATGGTAGATAAGGGTTGTGAGTATTGTGTAATGGAGGTTTCATCACATTCTCTTGCATTAGATAGAGTTTATGGAATTGAATTTGAAGTTGGAATATTTACAAACTTAACAAGAGATCATTTAGATTTTCATAAGACTTTTGATAATTATTTTGAAGCAAAATATAAATTATTTCAAAGAAGCTGTATAAAAATTATAAATGTTGACGATAATTATGGAAAGAGAGCATTAGAAAACTTAAAGAAAGAAAATGCAAAAAATGTTTATACTTATTCAATAAAAGAAGAAAGTGCCTTTAAAGCTTATGAAGAAAAATGTGAAAGCAAGCATATAGCATTTAAACTTAAGATTAATGAAAATGAAGAAGAATTCATAGTTGGTCTTCCAGGAGAATTTAATATTTATAATTCACTAGGAGCAATAGCAACAACTAATAAATTAGGAATTTCTTTAAAAAGCATAAAAAAGGGAGTTGAAGAGATTGTTGTGCCAGGAAGATGTGAAATGGTAGGAAAAAAATATAACCTTCCTTATACTATTATCATAGATTATGCACATACTCCTGATGGATTAGATAATATTTTAAAAACAGCAAGAGGATTCACTAAAAATAGACTTATCTCAGTATTTGGTTGTGGAGGAGATAGAGATAGAGTTAAAAGACCTCAAATGGGTAAAATAGGCTCAGAATTATGTGATATAGCAATTATTACATCAGATAATCCAAGAACAGAAAATCCTTTAAGCATAATTGATGAAGTAGTAGCAGGAATAGAAAAAGATAATTATGAAGTAATTGAAAATAGAAAAGCAGCTATTAAAAGAGCAATTGAAATAGCAAAGGCTGGAGATGTAATTGTAATAGCTGGAAAAGGTCATGAAACTTATCAAATATTAAACACTGGAAAAATTCATTTTGATGAAAGAGAAGTTGTTGATGAAATTTTAAAAGATATGCTTTAAATTTATGACCAAAATATAGTATTATAATATGTGGAATATTGCTTTGCAGTATTCCACATATTCTTCAATAAAATAAGAGGTGAGAATTTTGGAGTTAAGCTTTAAAGAAATAATAGAAGCTATTGATGGTAAAATATTAGTTGAAAGTGATGAAAAGAACTTTAATGATATATGTACAGATACAAGAAAAATTTTAAAAGGAAATATATTTTTAGCATTAAAGGGTGAAAATTTTAATGGAAATAAATATGCTAAAGATGCCTTAGAAAAGGGTGCAAGTATTTCAATAGTTGATGAAGATATAGAAAACATTAACGAATGTAAGGGACTAGGAACTGTTATTAAGGTTAAGGATGGAAATGAAGCTTTACTTTCTTTAGCTAAGTATTACAGAAAAAAACTTGGTCTTAAGGTGGTTGGAATAACAGGCTCAACAGGAAAAACATCAACTAAGGATGTTGTAGCAAGTTTTTTAAGCGGAAAATATAAGGTCTTCAAAACTAAGGGGAATTTTAATAATCATATTGGTCTTCCACTTATGATATTACAATTAGATTCTTCTTATGATGTGGCAGTATTAGAACTTGGAATGAGTCACTTAGGGGAAATACATAGACTAGCAGAATGTGCAATACCAGATATTGCTTTAATAACTAATATAGGTTTATCTCATATAGAAAATTTAAAAACAAGAGAAAATATTTTTAAAGCAAAGATGGAGATAACAGATTTTTTTGATGAAAATAATGTTCTTATAGTAAATGGAGAAGATGATTTTCTTCCATCTATAAAGAATAAAAAATATAAAGTTATAAAAACAGGCTATAAAGATGAATTTGATTTTAAAGGAAAAAATGTAGTCTTAAATGAAGATAGCACATCCTTTACAGTAGAGCATGATGGGGAAGAAAGTAATTTTAATATTCCTATGGTTGGAGCACATAATGTTTTAAATTCTCTTTTGGCAGTAGCAGTATCAAAGGAGCTTGGAGTTACTTTTAATGAAATGAAAGAAGGCTTAAAAAATATTGAAGCTACATCTATGAGACTTGAATTTATAAAGGGTAATGGCTTTGAAATAATTAATGATTGTTATAATGCAAGTCCATCTTCAATGAAAGCAGCTATAGATGTTTTGAAAAATAGAAAAGGAAATAGAAAAATAGCTATTCTTGGAACTATGAATGAGCTTGGAGATGAAGCATCAAATTCTCATAAAGCAGTTGGAAGCTATGCAAAAGATAAGGTTGATATTCTTATTACAACAGGAGATTTTAAAGAGGATTATAAATTAGGTTTTGAAAATAATGATATAAGAATATATAATACTAAAGAGGAAATAATTGAAGATTTAAAAAATATTATACAAAAAGATGATGTAGTCTTGGTAAAGGCTTCAAGAGGAATTAAATTTGAAGATATAACTAAAGGTTTAGAAAAAATAGTACTATAAGGAGGTTATCTGTCAAAAATTTTAGGCAGTAAGAGATATGGAATCATTAGAAGGATTTTTTAATAGTAGAATAATAATAGCATTTGTATTATCATTAGGGGTTTCTTTATTATTAGGACCGCTTATAATACCAATGCTTCACAAATTAAAATTTGGTCAAAATATAAGAGAAGAAGGACCCAAAAATCATTTAAAAAAAGCAGGAACACCAACAATAGGAGGGCTTATCTTTATAACATCAACAATAGTTTCTATGATAATTATGAGATATAAGCTTAGTGATGAAGCTATGGTAGTTATGTATGGAATGCTTGCTTTTGGATTAATTGGATTTTTAGATGATATGTTAAAAATAATTCATAAACATAATGAAGGACTTACATCAAAACAAAAATTTCTTCTTCAATTATTATTTTCAGTTATAGCAGCATGGTATGGATATACATCAATTGGAACAGAAATTTCAATTCCATTTATAAATATCCAAGTAGATTTAGGATGGATATTCATTCCTTTTGTAATGTTTTATTTTGTTGCATTAACAAATGCAGTAAATTTAACTGATGGATTAGATGGATTAAATACTTCAGTAACAATAATAGTTATGATTTTCTTTGCTATTGTTTCATTTGGAACAGGACATAAAAGTGTAGCAGTATTTTCAGTTGCTTTAATTGGAGGATTAATAGGATTCTTAAATTACAATAGATACCCAGCTAAGGTGTTTATGGGAGATACAGGCTCAATTGCTTTAGGGGGAGCTATTTCTACCATTCTTCTTGTATTAAAAAATCCTCTTGTGATAATAATAGTAGGTGGAATATATGTTTTAGAAACTGTTTCAGTAATAATACAAGTAACATATTACAAAAGAACAAAGAAAAGATTTTTCAAAATGGCACCAATACATCATCATTTTGAACAACTAGGATGGTCAGAAGTAAAGATAGTAGCAGTGTTTTCTGCTGTTACAGCTATTTTATGTCTTGTAGGATTTATTTCTCTTTAGCTAAATAATGGAGGCTTATGTTGATGAAGAAAAATTATAAAAAAAAGGAGAAAATGGGGGACATTGATTATGTAGTATTTTTCACTGTAATGATATTATTAGCAATTGGAATAATAATGGTATATTCATCAAGTTCATATTATTCTTTATATCATAATGGAAGCAGTACTACTTTCTTAAAAAAGGAACTTTTCGCAGCTGTGGCAGGAATAATAGCTATGCTTTTATTTATGTATTTTGACTATCATAAGCTTAAAAAATTAACATTACCAGTTTTGCTTTTAACAATTCCATTACTTTTAGCAGTTCGTGCTTTTGAATCAGTTAATGGAGCATATAGATGGATTAGGCTTGGTCCATTATCTTTCCAACCATCAGAGCTTGCTAAGTATGCATTAGTTTTATTTATGGCAATGAGCTTATCTGCAAGAGGGGAAAAAATAAAAAGCTTTTGGACAGGAATAATGCCATATATAATAATATCAGGAGTTTATGCAGGAATAATACTAGTATGGCAAAGTAATTTAAGTAATGCAGCCATAATAATGCTTGTTACATTATTAATGTTATTTGTGGCAGGAGGAAGATTAAAACATTTCTTTTGCTATCTATTGCCTGCATTTTTAGCTTTAGTTGGAGTAGCCATATATTTTGAACCATACAGAATGAAAAGATTTTTAAATTTTATTGATCCGTGGAAAGATGCAGCTGGAGATGGTTATCAATTAATTCAGTCTTTATATGCATTTGGTTCTGGTGGATTAACTGGTTTAGGCTTAGGTCAATCAAGACAAAAAGCATTATATATGCCAGAGCCTCATACAGACTTTATCTTTCCAATAATAGGTGAAGAAGTAGGTCTTATAGGGTGTCTTGCAATTATATTAGTATTTGCAATTTTAATATGGAAAGGAATAAATATAGCGTTAGAAGCTAAAGATACTTATGGAAGCTTCTTAGCTATGGGAATAATATCAGTAATAGCAGTACAGCTTATAGTAAATATAGCTGTTGTTACAGGTTCTATGCCAGTTACAGGTGTGCCTATGCCTTTTATAAGTTATGGAGGTACTTCTCTTTCAATAACCATGGGAGCTATGGGAATATTGTTAAATGTATCTAGGCAATCAGAAAAGAAAAAAGTTTATTTATAAAAAATGTATTATCCATTAAATTAATTTTATTTAATAGTTTAATGGATAATTTTTTTACTCAAAATAAGTTTTAAGGAAAAATTAATTTTTTTTTAATGAAATAGAGGGTAGAAAGTGATATTATAGAACTAGTCTAAAATTTTAGGCTAATATCTTGAAAATAAATAGGTAAAATCATGAAGAAAATTACAAATAGGTATATTTTAGAAGCTAGGAGAAAAAGAATAAAAAAAAGATTATTTATAACACTTATTTTTCTTATAGTCATCGGAATAGTAGTAATTAATAAGACTGATGTATGTATTATAGATAAAGTAATGTTAGAAGGAGATAATCTTATTACAGGTAAATATGTTCAGGAAAAAGCAGAAACATTAAAGGGACTAAATATTATATATATTGATAAAAAATCAATAATTAAGGATTTTAAAAGAAATCCTTATGTTGAAGAGCTTACAATAAAAAGAGTATATCCTAATAAGCTTAAAATTAATGTTAAAGAAGCAAAAGGATTATATTATGTAAATAAAGATGAAAGCTATTATATTATAAGTAGTAATATGATATTACTTGAAGAAATTGATTCAATAGAGGATAGAAAGCTTATAGAGTTAAGAGGTATTGATATAGAAAATTTAAATCTTGGTGATAAAGTCTCTAAGGAAAAGAAAATAGAAAAAATTGCAGAAGATTTTTATAATATGGAACAGGTTATAGAGGAAAATGGAGAAGAGTTTTCTATAACAGCAGTAGATGTATCTAATATGTCAAATTTAAAAGCATATATAGGAAATATAGAAATATTTTTAGGAACATATGAAAATGTCTTTAAAAAGATGAGTGATGCAGTTCAAATTTATAAAAACTTTGATGTTACAGAAAGTATAAATGTAAGTTTTACTGGCTCACCAGATTTTAAATAGCAATAGGAGGAATATATGAAAAGAGTTCAATCTCAAGTAGCTGTTGCAATTGTTTGTTGTTTATTAGGATTTTTACTTGCATATCAGTTTAAAGTACTTGCTAAAGAAAATGAAGAAGAAGCTAATTATATAAATAATGATGTTTTATCAGAAATTGAAAACCTTAAGAAAGAAAAAGAAGAGTTAATTCAAACTAATGCAACTTTAAGTGAAGAATTAAAAAAAATGGAAGAAAGTATTGCAAATGATGGTAAGGCAGGAGAACAACTTAAAAATCAATTAGATACTACAAGAATTCAATTAGGATTAGTTGATGTATGTGGTCCTGGAATAGAAATTTCAATAACCACTAAAAATACAATATTTGATGCCAATTCATCAAATATGAATTTAGGAGAAACAGAATTAGCTTTTTTAGTTAATACATTATGGTTTGCAGGTGCAGAAGCAATTTCAATAAATGACTTTAGAATCACTCCTCAAACTGGAATAAAAAATTCTGGAGAATATGTAGCAATAGGAAATGTAGGAAGAATAGACCCTTCAAAAGATATTACTATTAAGGCAATAGGTTCACCTGCTGTTTTAAAAGAATCAATTACTTTTGGTACTACATCAAAATATCAGCTTCTTAAACTTTATAATGTTGATGTTAAAGAAGTTAAGGATGAAGAAGGAATTATATTAGAGAAATCAACTCAATCTTTAAAAAGTGATTATGTAAAGAAAATAGAATAGAAAGGGGATTTAAACACAAATGATTGCAGTTATAGGACTTTTAACTGGAATGCTCTTAGGAATAATTTTTGATGTTGATATTCCAGCAAATTTTTCTCCATATATGTCAGTAGCTATATTAGCATGTTTGGATTCTGTTTTTGGTGCAATAAGAGCAAATTTATCAAAAAATTTTAAAGCAGATATATTTATTTCTGGTTTTTTTGGAAATTCAATACTTGCAGCTTGTTTAGCATACTTAGGTGATAAACTTGGTATTCCAATGTATATAGCTGCAGTAATTGTATTTGGAGGAAGAATATTTGATAATTTTGCTATAATAAGAAGAATACTATTAGATAGATTAAAAACAAAGGATAAGGTATAATAAATGAAAAGTCATGGATTTAAAATAATTATTTTTTTTGCATCTTTGATGGTTGGATATTTTATAGCTTTAAATGCTGATTTATCTGCTGTTTCATCTTCAAGTGTTCAGCTCGATGCAAAAGAATATCAAGAGGCTGTAGAAGAAAAACTTCTTTTATATAATGAAATTTCAGATTTTAAAAGAAGTAATCAAGATATATTAAATAAAGTCATTGGATATAAATATACAGATGAAAATCAACAAGATTTAGCTGAGGATATGAAAGAAGAATTAGCCCAAAATAGTCTTTTAACAGGACTTACAGAAGTTCAAGGACCAGGAGTAATTGTAACGGTAAAAGATGGAATTATGGGTGAGAATAATGAAGAAAATAAGCTTAGAACTTTTCATGATTATGATATGATAAATTTATTAAATGAATTTAAAAAATGTCAAGTTGAAGCTATTTCAATAAATAATTATAGAGTCCAATCTTTAACAGGGGTAGTATGTCATGGGTCTTTTTTACAATTTCAAGACCAATCTATAGTTTATGGACCTTTTCAAATATCATTAATTGGAGACCCAGAATCTTTAAAGATAACTCTTCTTAAAGATGGTTCTTATATAAAAAAGCTTAGAAGTAGAAGGATAAGTGTAAGTTTAGAAAAAGTTGATAATATAACAATGCCTGCAGTAAAAGAAAGTACTATAAAATATGCTAAAGAATATACAAAATAAAGGTTTTATAGATATTAAAAAAAATAAAAATAAATTTTAAAATTATGAAGGAGATTTGAATTTTTTGCAGAATAGTATAAAGCAGAGGATTAGTAAAAGCTTTTGAGGAGGAATCATTTGTGAGTATTAAAGACAATATTGAAGCATTGAAAAAAGAAATTCCAAATGGAGTAAAGCTTTTGGCTGTTTCTAAAACTAAACCTCTCTCTAGTCTTGAAGAAGCTTATGAAGCAGGTATAAGAGAATTTGGAGAAAATAAGGTTCAGGAATTAGTTGCAAAGGAAGAGGAATTTCATAAGGATGTTAAGTGGCATTTTATAGGAGGACTTCAAACCAATAAAGTAAAATACTTAGTTGGAAAAGTATGCTTAATACACTCGCTTTCTAGTATAAAGTTATTAAATCAAATTGAAAAAGAATTTGGTAAAAAAAATCAGGTGGCAAATGTATTAATTGAGATTAATATAGGAAGAGAGGAAAGTAAAGGTGGAATACTTGAAGAAGAACTTGAAGATATGCTTTTTGAAGTTGAAAAATGTAACTTTGTAAAAGTAAAAGGTATTATGGTAATAATACCAAAGGGAGATTCTGAAAGTAATAGAGCTTATTTTAGAAGAACAAAAGAAATTTTCGAATCGCTAAAAGCTAGAGAATTCAAAAATATAAAAATGGAAATTTTATCAATGGGCATGACTCATGATTATAAAATTGCTATTGAAGAAGGCTCAAATTTAGTAAGAATTGGAGAAGGAATTTTTGGTAAAAGAAATTATAATTTAGGAGGAAAAATTAATGAGTAGTGTAGTAGAAAAAATGAAGTCATTTTTAGGGTTTGGAGAAGAGTATGACGACGAATTTGAAAATGACGAATTTGAAGAGGAAGAAAAAGAAAAGGAAGAAGTAAGTGATGAAGAAATAGAGCCAATTGTTCAAAATAAGAAAAACTTAAAGAATAATAATAAGGTTGTAAATATTCATACATCAGCATCAGCTAAAGTTACAATTACAAAGCCAACTGTTTATGACGAGGCACAAGATATCTGTGATGCAGTAAAAAATAGAAGAATTGTTATAATAAATACAACAGCATTAGAAATAAGAACAGCGCAAAGATTATTAGACTTTGTAAGTGGATGTTGCTATGCTTTAGGAGGAGAACTTCAAGAAGTAGAAAAGGGAGTATATATACTTTCACCTTCAAATGTTGAAGTGACAAATGAACTAAAAACTGAATTAAATTCTAAAGTTTTATTTAATTGGGCTTCAAAGTAAGTAGGTGCTTAAATTTGAAAGAATTTTTAGGAATATTGGATTATTGTTTAATAATAATATTAATATTTATTAGCATTAGGGCATTTTTAGTTTGTTTAATAGATGAATTTAATCCAATAATGAAGATTCTAAATATTATAGCTATTCCTATGCTTTTTCCATTTAAGAAGTTGCAAAATTGTTTTTTTGACAGACTGGCAGTAGATATTTCTCCAGTATTGCTTTTTGTAACTGTATCAGTTTTAAGAAAAGTTCTCTTATTAGGAGGAAATATCTTTGGATAAAAAAACAATTCTTATGAATTTTGAGGAAGATGAAAAAAATGATGTCTTAAATTTATATGAAAAATATAAATTAGCTTATGATAAAGATATAACTGTATTTGGAAGTTGTTTTTATACTCCAAATATATGGAGATTTTTTCAAGAAAGCTTTAATAATGCCTACTTTAGAGTTGATTCTTATGGAGTATTTAAAGAGTGTGAAAGAAGAATGATATCTTTTAATAATGTTTATAATGTTCCATATCCTATTAAATTATTAAAGATAGAGAGCACTTCTAAGTTTGATAAGTTAAGTCACAAAGATTATTTAGGAGCAGTTCTTGGATTAGGAATAAGAAGAAACAAAATAGGAGATTTGCTTTTAAAGGAAAATGTTTGTTATCTTACTGTATGCGAAGAAATAGAGGAATTTTTAGTTAATAATTTAAATTCAATAGGAAAATCACCTTGTAGAGTAACTATAGTAGAAAATAATTTTGAAGAATTAGTACCAAACTTTAAAGAAGAAATAATATTAGTACAATCTCTTAGAATTGACAGCATAGTTTCAAAGCTTATAAGGACACCTAGAAGCAGAGCACAAGCTATTATTGAAGAAGGCATGGTTTTGTTAGATTATAATAAAGTAAAAGATAAAAGCAGGGAAGTTAAAGTTGAAGAAAGAATTACAATAAGAGGAAATGGTAAATATATCTTAGATAAGATAATTGGAAATAGCAAAAGTGGTAAATTTAAAGTATTGGTAAAGAAATATACATAAGTAAATATACGTAAGTAAATAGAGGTGATTTTAATGAAACTTACACCAATGGATATTAATAATAAGGAATTCAAGAAGGTGTTAAGAGGATATAATCCAGAAGAAGTAGATGAGTTCTTAGATGAAGTAGTTGAAAGCTATGAAGAACTTTTTAAAGAAAAATCTAAGCTAGAAGAAAAATTAACAGCTGCTAATGAACAAATAAGTCATTATTCAAAAATAGAAAATACTATTCAAAATACATTACTTTTAGCTCAAAATGCAGCTGATTCAGCAAAGGAAACTGCTCAAAGAGAATCAGATTTGATGATTAAAAATGCTAATGAAACAGCACAGAGAATTTTAGATAGAGCTAATAATGATATTGTTGCTATTAATGATGAATATGAAAAAACTAAACAAGAGTATATAAAATTCAGAGCTAAATATAAGAATTTTGTTAAAACTCAACTTGAAACCTTTGAGGAGCTTGAAAAAGATATGAATAAAAACTTTTCTATATCAACTCCAATAGAAGAAAAAGAAGAAGTAGTTAAATTAGAGGATAAAGATGTGAAACCTATAGAAACTGAAGAATTAGGTGAAGGAATAGAAGAAATAAAAAGCTTTTTTGCTAATAATGAAGATAACACAAATGATGAAGAGAGCAATGAAACAAATAATGTAGGATAATATAAAGGCTAGGGATTAACCCTAGCCTTTAATAATAAAAAGATTTTAACTTATTGTATATATTATTTTATTCTAACTTAAAACTTATCAACAAAAAAAGCAAAGTAACAATTAATACTTTTTTTATCATATAAATATAATAAGAAGAATATTTATAATATAAGTATTCTTTGAATAAAGAGGGCCATTAAAGAAATATAAAAGTAATATAATGAAAAATAAAATGTTAATGATTCATTGTGTGAAAGAAGGGATAAAAATGGTTAGTAAAGATACAATAAGAAAAAAAATTGATACTAATTATAAATCTGGAAACTATTTAGGAGCTAATTACACAAATGATAAAACAAGATTTCTTATATGGTCACCTACAGCTGAAATGATTAGAGTTGCTTTATATGGTAAAGATGGAGAAATTTATGATAATGTTCCAGAAAGAATAATTAATATGGAAAAAGATGATGGAGAAACTTGGGTATTAGATATAAATGAAGATTTAAAAGGAGAATATTATAATTTTTTAGTAACATCAAATGGAATTGAATATGAAGTTACAGACCCTTATGCAAGGGCAGTAGGTGTTAATGGAAAAAGAGGAATGGTAGTAGACTTATCAAAAACTAATCCAGAAGGTTGGGAAGAAGATAAAAGACCAGTTTTAGATGAAGTTATAGATTCTATTTTATATGAAATGCATATAAGAGATTTTTCTATAGATGAAAATTCTGGAGTGGATAAAGATAAGAAAGGAAAATTTGTTGGGGCATGGCAAAGAGGAACAGTTATACCTAATACGAATACAAAAACTTGTATAGATCATTTAAAAGAATTAGGAATAAATACTGTTCATTTAATGCCAGTTTGTGATTATTATACTGTAGATGAAACTAAATTAGATGTTCCCCAATATAACTGGGGTTATGATCCTCAAAATTATAATGTGCCAGAAGGCTCTTTTTCTACAAATCCTTTTAAGGCTGAGGTAAGAATAAAAGAGTATAAAGAAATGATAATGAATTTTCATAAATCTGGTATAAGAGTGGTAATGGATATGGTTTATAATCATACTTATCAGTCTTATGATTCAAATTTAAATAAAGCTACCCAAAATTGTTATTATAGGCAATGGGCAGATGGAAGCTTTTCAAATGGTTCAGGCTGTGGAAATGAAATTGCATCTGAAAGACCTATGGTTAGAAAATTTATTGTTGAATCAGTTTTATACTGGGTAAATGAATACCATGTAGATGGTTTTAGATTTGATTTAATGGGTCTTACAGATATGGATACAATGAAATTTATAAGACGTGAGCTTGATAAAATAGATAAAACTTTAATTCTTTATGGAGAAGGCTGGACAGGAGGTGCATCTCCACTTCCTATGGATTTAGCTTCAACTAAATTTAATATACCTAAATATGGGGATGCTCAGATTGCTGTATTTAGTGATGATATGCGAGATGGGGTAAAGGGACATGTATTTAATGTAAAAGAATGTGGATTTGCCAATGGAAATGGAGGGCTTGAAGAAACTATAAAGTTTGGCATTGTAGCTTCAGGATATCATCCACAAATTGATTATAATAGATTAAATTATTCTGGAGGACCTTGGACTAATGAGCCATATCAAGCAATAAATTATGTTTCAGCTCATGATAATTATACTTTATGGGATAAATTACAGCTTTCTTGTGAAGGGAGGTCAAAGGAAGAAGTTTTAGCCATAAATAAATTATGTGCTGCAATAGTCTTTACTTCTCAAGGAATTCCATTTATACAAGCAGGAGAAGAATTTGCAAGAAGTAAGGTAAATTTAGATGGAAGTTTTAACAACAACAGCTATAATTCACCAGATAGTGTAAATAAACTAGATTGGAAGAGAAAAGAAGAATATAAGCTATTGTTTGAGTATTATAAAGGATTAATAAATCTTAGAAAGAATCATAAAGCATTTAGAATGAGTACTGGCTTAGATGTTAGAGAACATTTAACCTTCTTAAATGTCAACACATGGAATGTTGTAGCATATAAAATAAATACAGAAGGATTAGAGGATGATTGGAAAGAAATTATTGTTCTCTTAAATGGAAGAGATGAAGAAATTGAATTTTCTATTCCAAAAGGTAAATGGATAATAGTTGTAAACAAAGAAAAAGCAGGAGGTTCCATTTTAGGAGCAATAGATGGTGATAAGATTAAGATTCCATCAAAATGTGCTTATGTTCTTCTTGATGAAGAAAGCTATTTAAGAACTAAATAATAAAAAAAGATTCTTTTAGTACACATAAAGTATTAAAAAGAATCTTTTTTATTTTGTCCTGACTTGGAGCTAGTAGGGCGGAAGAGCAAAATAATATATTCAATCTCCTTTTTGTAAAAAAATAAAAGTAAATTATAAAATTGGTATTTATACTACAATAAAGTTGAATAAGTTTAAAAAATATTGTACAATTATAATAAAATAAAAAATTAAATTATAAGTAACAATAAATAGGGCAATAGATGGAGGGGCAAAATGTGGTTTTTAAAAGAGTATTTAGGAATAGGTAGAATAAAAAATACAGTATTATTTAATGCTGAAAATAATGACTTAGAAAAAGTAGAAGAACTAAAAAATATTATAAGAAAAAGTACCAATCAAAGTGAAGAGTATGTAGAAAATCAAATTAAGAGCTTAAAAAGTATAATAGATGGAAATAAAAATGTAATATCTGAACTAGAAAGTTCAAACATTCCTATGTATTGTTTAAAAGACATTGTTTTAAAATATAAAAAAGAGCTAGTAAGATTTGATTTTATTATTTTAACAAGAAAATTTTTTATGATTTTAGATACAACTTCATTAAATGGAGATATTGCTATTTCAGAATCTGGAGATTTTGCTAAATATATAAAAAATAAAAATGATAAAACCTTGAAAAAAAATATAATGGATAATCCTATTGAAAAATTAGATAAATCATCAGAAATATTATTATCAATATTAAAAGAAGAAAATCTTATAAAGGATATAGAAGTACAAACAAAATTAGTGATTTCTAATCCTAAATCTATTATAAGTAGAAGTAAAGCTCCATTAGATATATTAGATAAAATAGTAAAGTATGATGAAATAGAAGATCACATAAGAAATTCATTAAAAGAAATTCCTGGAAGTAAAGAGTTGATGGAAAGTAATATGGTACATATAGTCAATTTCTTGAAGGAAAATAACATAAAAGTTGAAAATTACCTAGAAAACATTTCAAATTTAAATATGTTAAACCCTATAAATTTATAATAAAGTAGAATTATTTACATGTTAAATTAATTATGGTAATATAAAGTAAAATATTTTTAATTTATTATAATAATTATAGTTAATAAAATAAGAAATATGTTGTTTTTTATTTTTAAAAAGACTATATATTTGGCTAATTTGTCAATAACTTAGTCAAAAGTTTAATTAAAATGGAGGGTTTAAAATGATAGGAAAGAAAAAAATGGGGTTATTATTATCAGGATTACTAAGCATTTCTCTTTTAGTAGGATGTGGCTCAGGTGGAACTTCTAATAATGATTCAGGAACTAAAACTGGGGATGTTAAAGAAATTGGAGTTATTCAATTAATTCAACATTCAGCACTTGATTCAGCAAATAAAGGATTTGTTGAAGGTTTAAAGGAAAAAGGTTATGAGGAAGGAAAGAATATTAAGATTGAACAACAAAATGCTCAAGGTAAAATTGATACTGCACAACAAATAGCAGGGCAATTTGTTTCAAGCAAAAAAGATTTAATATTTGCAATAGCTACTCCATCAGCTCAAGCAGCTTATAATGCTACTAAAGATATTCCAGTAGTATTTACAGCTGTTACAGATCCAGTAGCAGATAATCTTGTGGCAAGCCTTGAAAATTCAGGAAATAACTTAACAGGAACTTCTGATATGGCAGATATAAAAGAACAATTAGATTTATATACTAAAGTTCTTCCAGATATGAAAACTTTAGGAATTATTTATACAACTTCAGAAACAAACTCAGTAAATCAAGTTAATATTTTAAAAGAACTTGCACCAAAATATAATTTAACAATTAAAGAAATAGGTATAGCAAATATAAATGAAATAAGCCAAAACTTAAATTCTGCACTTGGAGATATTGATGCTTTATATGCTCCAACTGATAATAATGTAGCTGCTTCTTATGAGCAGGTTGCACAAATTGCTTTATCAAAAAATGTACCAGTGTTAGGTGCTGAACCAGCAGTTGTAGAGGTTGGTGGATTAATAAGCAAGGGTATTGATTACTTTGAATTAGGAAAAATGGCAGGAGAAAAAGCTGCTTTAGTTTTAGATGGAAAGAAACCTTCAGAAGTGCCTGTAGAAACAATGCCAGAACTTGCAATCACAATAAATACAGCTACTGCTGATAAATTAGGAATTAAGATATCAGATGATATTTTAAATAATGCAACTAAAGTAACTGGAGGAGTTAAATAATGGATCAAATAATTAGCCTAATTATTAATATATTAGAGCTATCATCACTATTTGGTCTTGTAGCAATGGGAGTCTATATCACTTATAAGATATTAGACTTCCCAGACCTTTCAGTTGATGGTACATATCCTTTAGGAGCAAGTATAGTAGCAGCACTTTTGATAAAAGGAGTAAATCCATGGATAGCTACCTTATGTGCCTTTTTAGGAGGAGCAATAGCAGGATTTATTACAGCTTTTCTTCATGTTAAGGTTAAAATCACAAATTTAATGTCTGGAGTTTTAGTTATGATGGGCTTATATTCAGTAAACCTTATCATTATGGGAAAATCAAATACACCACTATTTACAACAACTCATATTTTTAATGGTGATAAAATATATTTAGCATTAGAAAAGTTATTTACTTTTAATATTGATGGAAATACATATAATTTAACAAGATTTATAATCGTTTTAATTATTCTTATATTAATAAAAGTATTATTAGATTTATTTATGAAAACAAAGCTTGGATTTTTATTATTTGCCGTTGGAGATAATGAGCAAATGGTAACAACATTAGGAGTTAATAAGGACAATATAAAGATACTTGGACTTATGGTAAGTAATGCTTTAGTAGCTTTAGCTGGTGGACTTACAGCTCAATATAATGGTGTTGCTGATGTTGGGCTTGGTACAGGAGTAGTAGTAAAAGGTCTTGCTTGTGTAATTATTGGTAGTTCAATATTTAGCAGATTTAAATTTATAAAATCTACAAGTCAAGCTATAATAGGTTCAATTATATACTATGCAGCAATATCAATAGCATTATCACGTAACTTAAATCCAAATCTTTTAAATTTATTAACTGCATTAGTAATAGTAATTGCATTAGCCTCTCAAAATGGTATTTTTGGACTTAAAAAGCTTAAGAAGGGAGGTGCTCATTAGAATGTTAAAAATTGAGCATATGAGTAAGGTTTTTAACCCTAAAACTATAAATGAAAATAAAGTATTTGATGATTTTTCTCTTGAAGTAGATAAGGGAGATTTTGTTACAATAATAGGTTCTAATGGAGCAGGAAAATCTACACTTCTTAATATAATAGCAGGAAGCATTAGTGAAGATAGTGGAAAAATTCTTATTAATAATGAAGAAGTGTCTAATAAACCTGAATATAAGAGAGCAAAATCTATAGGAAGAGTATTTCAAAATCCTTCAGTAGGAGTTTCACCTAATATGACTATTTTAGAAAATATGTCTTTAGCTGATAATAAAGGAAAAAGATTTGGACTATCTTCAGGGATAAACAAAAAGAAGATAGATGAATATAAAGAAATGCTAAAAAGAGTTGATTTAGGTCTTGAGGATAAATTATTTAATAAGGTTGAGTTATTATCAGGTGGTCAAAGACAAGCTTTAACTCTTATGATGGCAGTAATGTCAAACCCTAAGCTTCTTCTTTTAGATGAGCATACAGCAGCGTTAGATCCAAAGACATCTGAAAAGATAATGGATATTACAAAGAAGATTGTTAAAGAAAAAGGAATAACAACTCTTATGGTAACACATAATCTAAAGCATGCAGTAGAAACTGGAAATAGATTATTTATGATGCACAGAGGTGTTGTTGTAATAGATGTTAAAGGAAAAGAAAAAGCAGAGCTTGATACAACAGACAAGCTTATGGCTTTATTTGAAAAGCTTAATGTAAGAGATGACTTAAGTGATAAAACATTACTTGGTTAATTTAAGCTATATTTAAAAATAAGAAAGGAATTATCATGTTAAAAAATATTTGCATGATATCCTTTCTTATTTTTTATATTATTAGGAAATTTTATAACTTGTTAAGGTAATAATATATTCATTCAATCTACATTTTATATGATATAATTTTTTATATAAATAATGAAAGGAAAGAATAAATATGTATAAGCCATTAGCAGATAAAATAAGACCTACTGAATTAAGTGAAGTTTGTGGTCAAGAGCATATTTTAGGCAAAAATAAGATTTTAGATAGAATAGTAAAAAGTAATTCAATAAGTAATATGATTTTTTATGGTCCTCCAGGAGTTGGAAAGACAACTGTAGCTAACATTATTTCAAAAAAGGCTAATAAAAGATTTTATAAATTAAATGCTACAAATGCCTCTCTTAAAGATATTCAAGAAATAGCAAGTGAGCTTGATACCTTTATGGGAAGAGATGGAGTTTTGTTATATTTAGATGAAATTCAAAATTTTAATAAAAAGCAACAACAATCTCTTTTAGAGTATATTGAAGATGGAAGAATAACTTTAATAGCTTCAACAACAGAAAATCCATATCATTATGTTTTTAAAGCTCTTTTAAGTAGAAGTACGATATTTGAATTTAAAAATTTAAGTGAAGAAGATGTTTTAAAAGCATTAAAAAGGGCAATAAATATAGAAAAGGAAGAATTTAAGGAATTAACCTTAAAAGTAGATGAAGAAGCTTTAAAATATTTTGCTTCTGCTTGTAATGGTGATGTAAGAAAGGCTATTAATGGCTTAGAGGTAGCTCTAAATTCCACAAATCCAGATAAAAATGGAATAGTAAATATTGATGTAAAGGTAGCAGAAGAAAGCACTCAAGTAAAGGTTGTCCCTTATGATATTAATGGAGATAGTCATTATGATATTTTAAGTGCTTTCCAAAAGTCTATAAGAGGGAGTGACCCTAATGCTTCAATTCATTATTTAGCAAGGCTTATTAAAGCTGGAGATTTAATTTCAATATGCAGAAGACTTCAGGTTATAGCTTCAGAAGATATTGGTCTTGCATATCCTCAGGCTGCCCCTATAGTAAAATCTTTAGTTGATTCTGCAAGAGAGCTTGGCTTTCCAGAAGCAAGAATACCTCTTGCAGAAGCTACCTTATTACTCGCAACAGCTCCTAAGTCAAACTCTGCATACTTAGCAATAAATTCAGCCTTAGAAGATTTAGAAAAAATAAAAATAGATGATATCCCAAGTGATTTAAAGGATTGCCATTATAGTGGAGCAGAATCTTTAGGAAGGGGAATAGCCTATAAATATCCTCATGATTATGATCATGATTATGAAAATCACTATGTAAAGCAACAATATCTTCCTAATAATATAAAAAATAAGATTTATTATGAATTTGGAGATAACAAGATGGAGAGAGCTTCTAAAGAGTATTGGAAGAAGGTTAAAGGAGAGTAATATGGAACAATGCATTGAGGTTTTAAATAAGTATTATGGTTATAAGTCATTTAGAGAAGGACAGAAAGAAATAATTGAAGAAATTTTAAAAGGAAAAGATGTTCTTGCAATTATGCCAACAGGAGCAGGAAAATCTATATGTTATCAAGTACCTGCACTTATCCTTGAAGGGATGACTATAGTTATTTCTCCACTTATTTCTCTTATGAAAGACCAAGTAGACAACTTAATATCACTAGGAATAGAGGCAAGTTTTATAAATTCTACTTTAGATAAAAATGAACTTGAAGATGCTTTATATAAAGTAAAAAATAATAAATGCAAAATTCTTTATATAGCACCAGAAAGACTTGATTCTATAGAATTTTTAAATATAGTTTCAAATTTAAATATATCTCAGGTTGCTATTGATGAAGCACATTGTGTTTCAAGTTGGGGACATGATTTTAGAATAAGTTATAGAAAAATAGCATTTTTTATAAATTCTTTAAATATAAAGCCAATAGTGACAGCTTTTACAGCAACTGCTTCAAGTGAAGTTAGAGAGGATATTATAAATCTTTTAAAATTAAAAAATCCCAAGGTTTTTGTTACAGGATTTGATAGAAAAAATTTAGAAATCACAGTTATTAAGGGAAAGAATAAAACATTATTTTTAAATGAATATTTAAAGAAAAATAAAGATGCTTCAGGAATAATATATTGTGCAACTCGAAAGGAAACAGATAAAATTTATAATGATTTATTAAAAGATGGTTATAAGGTTTTAGAATACCATGCAGGATTAAGTGATGAAGTTAGAAAAAGAAATCAGGAAGATTTTATAAATGATAAGGTAAATATAATGGTTGCTACAAATGCTTTTGGTATGGGGATTGATAAACCTAACATAAGATATGTAATTCATAATAATATGCCTCAAAATATAGAAGGATATTATCAGGAAATAGGAAGAGCAGGGCGTGATGGTGAAAAGAGTGAATGTATATTATTGTTTTCGCCATCAGATATACATCTTCAAAAGTATTTAATAGATATAAGCATTGAAAGTGAAGAAAGAAAGGCTGTAGCATATAGCAAGCTTCAAGATATGACTTCATTTGTTTATAGTAGTGGTTGTTATAGAAAATTTATTTTAAACTATTTTGGAGAAGAAGCTAAAGAAGAGTGTAATAATTGTAGTAATTGTTTAGCAGAGGGAGAAATAATTGATAAAACTATAGATGCTCAAAAGGTATTATGTTGCATAAAGAGAATGAATAGAGGGTATGGCATAGGAATGCTTGTTAATGTATTAAGAGGTTCTAAGGATAAAAAGGTTGTTGGATTTGTTTTTGATAAACTAAGCACTTATGGAATAATGAAGGATTACTCTAAAGAAGACTTAACCACTTTTATAAATACTTTAATTTCTCATGGCTTTATAAGTCAAGAGGAGGGAACTTATCCAATTTTAAAACTTAATAATCGTTCTGTGAAAGTTATTAAAGGGCAAGAAAAGGTTGAACTTAAAGAAATTGTTGTTAAGGAAAATAAATATGAAATTAATGAATTATTTAATATTCTTAGAAATTTAAGAATGGAAATATCAAGAGAAGAAAATGTACCTCCATATATAGTATTTGGTGATAATACATTAAAGGAAATGAGTAATACTTATCCAATAAATAAAGAAAAATTCCTTATGATAAATGGAGTAGGACAGCTTAAATATGAAAAGTATGGAGAAAGATTTATAAAGGCTATAAGAAATTACGTTAATGAAAATAATATAGTAATTGAAGAGGTTAATAGTTTTGAGAAAAAAGAAGAGGCTAAAAAAGAATTTTTAAATGTAAACACAGATAATAAGCTTTATAGTGAACTTAGAAATCTTAGAAAAAAATTTGCAGAAAGAGAAGGAGTATATGAATATAGCACAATATCTATGAACACTTTAAAAGACATAAGTGGAAGATATCCAAAAACATTAGAAGAGCTTAAAGATATAAGTGGAATGGGACCTAAAAAGTGTGAAAAATATTCAAAAGAAATTTTAGAGCTTGTTAATAAATATATTAAAGATAATGATATTAATACTAATTTTAAATATAAAGAAAGAAGTAAAGTAATAATAGATGGAGAAACTAGAAGTAATAATGAAATATGTATAGATGAAATAAAAAAAGGAACATCTTTAAAAGAAATAAGTAAAAATATAGAATTGTCCATATCTACTTTATTAGGCTATGTAACAGATTATATAAAAGAAACAGGAGAAGTTAATTTTAATTTAGGACTTGATGAATTTATAAAGCGTTTAGAAGAAGAGAGAATAATAAGTGTTTGCAATAAAGAAGGAATAGAAAAGGTATCTTTAATAAAAAAAGAACTTCCAAGAGAAATAAGCTATGATAGCATAAGAGCAGTTATACTTAAAAACTATTATAAAATAAATTAAATATATAATTAAAGATTATCATATGGTGTGAATTATGACTTTGTTTAGTAAGGCAGAAAAAGTAAAGTAATAATTCATACTTTTTTATTGACAATTTCCGAGTGTTTTGCTATGATATGAACTGTGATATAAATCATAGTATTTTACTCAACATTAAGGAGTGAATAATAAATGAAGTTATCTACAAGGGGACGTTATGGAGTAAAAGCCATGGTTGATTTAGCAATAAACTATGGAGAAGAACCTGTATCAATAAAAA
>CACZYK010000015.1 GCA_902785295.1 uncultured Clostridium sp. | reverse complement strand
AAATGTAAGTAGCTTTGAAGTTATTGATTAGCAAAAACAGATACGTTGAAACAGTAAAATTCTTAAAATGTTTATATTTGATTACATTTTAAGTAGCAGTATATGAATATAGCACAATATCTATGAACACTTCAAAAGAAATCTTAGAGCTTGTTAATAAATATATTAAAGATAATAATATTAATGCTAATTTTAAATATAAAGAAAGAAATAAAATAATAATAGATGGAGAAACTAGAAGTAATAATGAGATATGTATGGATGAAATTAAAAAAGGAACCTCTTTAAAAAATATAAGTAAAAATATAGAATTGTCCATATCTACTTTATTAAGTTATGTAACAGATTATATAAAAGAAACTGGAGAAACTAATTTTAATTTAGGACTTGATGAATTTATAAAGCCCTTAGAAGAAAATAGAATAATAAGTGCTTGTAATAAAGTAGGAATAGAAAAAGTATCTTTAATAAAAAAAGAACTTCCAAGAGAAATAAGTTATGATAGCATAAGAGCAGTTATACTTAAAGACTATTATAAAATAAATTAAATATTTTTAGTTAGAAAGTGTGAATTATTACTTTGTTTTGCCTTAAAGCACAAGCAAGGAGAGAAAAAGTAATAATTTCACACATTTTTATTCTATTCATTATAGTTAGAAAGTTTTAATTATTATTTTGCGTTGACTTGGAGCTTGTCGACGGAAAAAGCAAAATAATAATTAAAACTTTTTTATTTAAGCCTAAAAGTTTTAGGTGCAAATTTATATATAATTATAAGAGAAAAAGGTATAAAAATAATTGTAATTATAGCCACACAGCTATTAAAAACAACATTATTTAATTCAACTTTAGATATATTTAAGCAAAGCATGTACACAACAAAATTAATAATTGAAAAAAGAGGACTTTTTGTTTCAAAGTTTGATGTATAAGGTTGAAAAATATAGTACATAAATAGGTGATATATGGAGAAAAATAAATATAATAAAATTATACATATAAAAATAGGAATAATCTTTATAATACTATTAACTCCATCACATAATATTAAAAGTATTAACAAACTAAGTATAAAGCTAAATATTGGAATTGAATTATAAAGTAGCATTTTTTTCAATCTAGAAGTAAAATTTCTTAATATATTATCTGAACTTTTATAGTATCCATACCTTAACAAAGCAACATCACAATTAAAAAACATTGCCTTACAAAGACTTTCTCTATTACATATAAAATTGACTATAATTACATAAAAAGAAAGATTTGTAATAACATCAATAAGGTTATTCTTATTAAATGTAGTATCAAACAATATTAATAAGGAAATTAAAGTAAATATAATTACTATAATTCCAGTAGTTATAATAATATTTTTCTTAACAAGATTATAGTGTCTATAAAAAAACAAAGAATTTAGATAATCAAATCCTTTCTTATTATTAAATTTTTCTGTATTCATTAAATCTTTATATATTTTCTTTTTATTAAGTTTTACATCAGAAGTGTTTATATCATCTATAGCTAAGTTAACATCCAATGTTTTTTGTCTTGATAGTACTTTCTGAGAAATTGAATTATATTCAGTATATAAAAATGAATATATAGTACATAAAATTCCTAAAAGTATTAAAGGTATTGAGAAAAATGGACTAAATAAAACAGCCTTACAATTAAATACTATTCCTAATATTTGAGGAATATAAGCTAATAAAAAAATAGCAACAAATAAAAAGGAAATAATAGATTTATCTGAACTAAAGATAAAATTCCATTTTTTATAGAAAAATATGAGTAAAGAATTTATTATAAATCTAAAAGCAGATAACTCTAATAAAAGTAATAAAACATTAAAAAAACCAATTTTTAAAAATAAGAGAGAAGGAATAAAAAATATAAATTCTATAATAATTTTAAATAGAATTTGAGATAAATAATAAGTCCTGCTATCCATTCTCATAAGCTTAATCATTATATAATTCTCTTCAATTACAGTATTAAAAACAACATTATTAAGAAAAGAGCCTAAAATAAAATTTAAAAATATAAAACTTTGAAGAGCTATGTTACTGTCAAACTCTTTTAAACCTAAAAAATTTGAAATTAAAATACAAGGTATTAGTATAAATACACCTATATATAAACTCTTTCCAAAAAGGTTTAAAAATATGTTTAAAAACATTTTTACAAAAGCTAATATAAGCTTTGTATCAGTATTTTCATAAAGATTGTTTGGAAGAATTTTTTTAAGAATTGGAACATTGTAAAGAAAATGTATAAAGGCATTTGCATTTTTAATAAAAGATACTTTAAAGCTAACCTTTAGTGTATTAATCATCTTTTTCATCTTTAAGTACCTCCATAATTTCTTCCTCAAAATTTTGACTATGTATAACATCAGATGAAATTTCTTCTAAAACTCCATTATTTAAAACTACAATTTCATCACAAAGGTCTGTAGCAAGTTGAAGTATATGAGTTGAAAAAATTAAAATATGGTCTTTTTTCATTTCTAATAGAAGTTTTTTCATTTCAGCAGCAACTACAATGTCAAAAGAAGTTAAAGGTTCATCTAAAAGAAGAACAGGAGGCTTAGTTATAAGATAGCATAGCATTTGAATTTTATTTTTCATACCATGAGAATAATCTTTAATAAGTTTATAACTATCCTTTTTATCAAATTTTACTAAATTAAGATATTCATCAATACTTAGAGGGTTTTTTATTAATTTTTCATTTATTTCAATAAAAAATTTTAAAAATTCATAACCAGTTAGAAATTCTGGGAGTATAGGTTGTGAAAATACATAACCAATATCTGATGATGATATTATATTTTTAGAACCATTTTCTGACAAATAAATATTTCCACCATCTTTTTGAATTTCTTCACTTATACAATTAAAAAGAGTAGTTTTGCCAGCACCATTACGTCCTAAAAGTCCATATATTTTTCCTTTTTCAAAAGTAAAGCTTATATTTTTAAGAACTTCCTTGTCTTGAAAGCTTTTTTTTACATTTTCTAAAATTAAGTTCATAAATTTTCTCCTAAATAAAAATAATTAAATTTCTTAATATAATAATAAATTGCTTGTATAAATGTGTCAATATTACATTTATTTACTTAATAAAAAATATTAAAGTGTAGTTTATTTTGTTATTGACAATTTCCGAGTGTTTTGCTATGATATGAACGTGAATAATAAATGAAGTTATCTACAAGGGGACGTTATGGAGTAAAAGCCATGGTTGATTTAGCAATAAACTATGGAGAAGAACCTGTATCAATAAAAAGTATTTCTGTAAGACAAAATATTTCAGAAAGCTATTTAGAACAATTATTTTCTCCATTAAGAAAAGCAAATCTCATAACAAGTATAAGAGGGGCTCAAGGTGGATATGTTTTAAGTAGAGAGCCTAAAGATATTACTGTAGCAGATGTAATGAGGGTCGTAGAAGGACCAATAGAAGTATCAGAATGCATTGAAAATAATGATTGTGATAATAGTGATTGTTGTGCTACAAGACTTCTATGGGAAAAACTTAAAAAAAGTATAGATGAAGTTATGGAATCTATAACACTACAAGACATTGTTGATGACAATAAAAGAATAAAAGCAGAAAATGAAAAGTTAAAGTTAAAATTATAGAGGTGAATATTAATGAAAACAGTATATATGGATTATTCAGCTACTACTTATGTTAAGCCAGAAGTTTTAGAAGAAATGCTTACTTACTTCACTGAAAAGTTTGGAAATCCATCATCTTTTTATGAAATTTCAAGAGTAACAAGCAGAGCAGTTACAGAGGGAAGAGATAAAGTTGCTAAAGCTTTAAATTGTGAACCAAGTGAAGTTTACTTTACAGGTGGTGGTTCAGAATCAGATAACTGGGCACTTAAAGGAATAGCATCAGCTTATAAAAATAAAGGAAATCATATAATAACAACTAAAATAGAACATCATGCTATACTTCATACATGTGAATATTTAGAGAAAAATGGTTATGAAGTTACTTATCTTGATGTTGATGAAGAAGGATTTATTGATTTAGAACAATTAAAAAATGCAATTACAGATAAAACAATTTTAGTTTCTGTAATGTTTATAAATAATGAAATAGGAACTATTGAACCAATAAAAGAAATAGGAAAGATATGCCATGAAAGAGGAGTATTATTCCATACAGATGCTGTTCAAGCAGTAGGACATGTTCCAATAGATGTTAAAGAGTTAAATATAGACTTATTATCTCTAGCTGGTCATAAAATATATGGACCTAAAGGAATAGGAGCTCTTTATATAAGAAAGGGTGTTAGAATACACAACTTAATTCATGGTGGTGGACAAGAAAGAGGAAGAAGAGCTGGTACAGAAAATATTGCTGGAATCGTAGGATTAGGAAAGGCAATAGAGCTTGCTACTTCAAATATAGAAGAAGAATCTAATAGATTATCAAAGCTTAGAGATAGACTTATAGAAGGATTGTTAAAGATACCTCACACAAGACTTAATGGACCTAAAGATGGTTCTAAGAGGTCACCAGGAAATGTTAATGTATGCTTTAGATTTATAGAAGGAGAATCTATACTTCTTTCACTAGACTTTGAAGGAATATGTGCTTCAAGTGGAAGTGCTTGTACATCAGGTTCATTAGATCCATCACATGTACTTTTAGCTATTGGACTTCCTCATGAAATAGCTCATGGTTCTTTAAGATTAAGCTTAGGAGCAGGTTCAACAGATGAAGATGTTGATTACATATTAGAAAAACTTCCACCAATTATAGAAAGATTAAGAAATATGTCTCCATTATGGGAAGACTATTTAAAGAAAGGAGAAAATTAAATTATGATATATTCAGAAAAGGTTATGGATCATTTTAAAAATCCAAGAAATGTAGGAGAAATTGAGGATGCTAATGGAATAGGAGAAGTTGGTAATGCTAAGTGTGGAGATATAATGAAAATATATCTTAAAATAGAAGATAATATAGTAAAAGATGCTAAGTTTAAAACATTTGGATGTGGTTCTGCAATAGCATCATCTTCAATGGCAACTGAACTTATAAAAGGGCATACTGTAGAAGAAGCTTGGGAATTAACAAATAAAGCAGTTGCAGAAGCATTAGATGGACTTCCACCAGTAAAGATGCACTGTTCAGTTTTAGCAGAAGAAGCTATTCACAAGGCTATAAATGATTATAGAAAAAGATTAGGTCTTGAAGAATGGGATATGGTAGAGCATGGTGACGATTTACATGATCATGTTCATGGAGAAGAATAAAATATGAGTGAAAAGAAGCCAAAAGTTGTAGTTGGTATGAGTGGCGGAGTTGATAGCTCCGTTGCTGCATATCTTTTAAAGGAACAAGGGTATGATGTTATAGGGGTTACAATGAGAATGGCACCTAATAATCCTGACTTTGAAGAAGTTGAAGGAGGGTGTTGTGGACTTTCTGCTGTTGAAGATGCAAGAAGAGTTTGTGACAGACTTGAAATTCCTTTTTATGTGTTAAACTTTAAAGAATTATTTAAAGAAAAAGTTATAGACTACTTTGTAGATTCATATATGCAAGGAAAAACTCCAAATCCTTGTATTGCATGCAATAAGTATTTAAAGTTTGATGCTCTTTTAAGAAAAGCAAGAGGTATTGGTGCTGAATATGTTGCTACAGGACATTATGCAAAGATTGAAAAAAGAGATGGAAGATATCTTTTAATTCGTTCTGATGATGACAAAAAAGATCAAACCTATGCATTATATAATTTTACTCAAGACCAACTTGCACATACTTTAATGCCTTGTGGAAAATACACAAAAGATAAAATAAGAGAAATAGCAAAAGAAATAGGTTTAGCTGTTCATAATAAAAAAGATAGTGAAGAAATTTGCTTTATACCAGATAATGACCATGGAAGATTTATTAAAGAAGAAATGCCAGGTAAGGTTAAGCCGGGAAATTTTGTTGATAAAGAAGGCAATATATTAGGAAGACATAAGGGTATTGTTTACTATACAATAGGTCAAAGAAAAGGCTTAGGTTTATCTCTTGGAACACCAGTTTTTGTTACAGGAATAAATACTAAGAAAAATGAAGTAATTGTAGGACCTGAAAGTGATATATTCCAAACAGATTTATTAGCAAGAGATGTTAATTTCATTCCTTTTGATAAACTAGAAAAAGAAATTAAAGTAACAGCAAAAGTAAGATATGCAGGAAAACCTGCAGAAGCTACTCTTTATCCAGAACCTTATGGAAAGGTTAGGGTATCATTTAAAGAAAAGCAAAGAGCAATAACTCGTGGCCAATCAGTTGTATTCTATGATGGAAATATAGTTGTTGGTGGAGGAATAATAGAAAAAATTTTATAGAACTTAACTTGATTCAAAAGTATTAGTTTCCTTATGTTATTCAGTCGTTCCGCCCTGTTGGCTTCAAGTCACGCCTTCATAAAATAAGGAAACTAATACTTTAACAAGCAAAGTTAAGTTGAAAAATTTTTAGTAAAAAATTATAAATGTAAGCCATGTTTAAGAAGCATGGCTTGTTTTAATTTAAACATCTAATTTGATGCATTCTTCTTGGCTTCTAACAACTTATGTTCTATTTCTTTATCAGGCCAATAGCCCCATGATTCTACAATCTTGCCATCCACAACCTTAAAGTTTTCCAATGCTTCAAAGTTAATACGTTTTCCAGTAGCAGGTATTCCCATACAAGTTCCAGTATGAATACCATTATAAAGAATTCTAGTTGCAATCATATCATTCTCAGAAAATAAATCAAGCACCTCAATTTTCAAGTCAGAGAACTGCCCCTCCACAATTTTCAAAATATTTACCGCATCTGCATTGCTTCTTGCCCCAGCAGGACTGTGGTCAATGTAATTCTCTGAAACATACTCCATAACAAAATCGTAATTCTTATTTTCATATCCTTCTTTAAAAAATTTATACACAATATCTTTTTCTGTCATTTAATTCTCTCCTTTAATTTTCAAAATTCAATGTTCTTTTCATTTTTATCTTTAAATAAAGTTTAAAATTAGACCTTGTGAAATCAAGTTGACTGCTATAATATCCTTATTTGTTCTAATGTTAATTACGAATTCGTTTTCATTTCGTGCATAGCAATCTGTATAGGCGTACCTATGAATGATTTCTTCCAAATTCATATTTAATTACCTCCAATTGTATTATATCATGCCATATGTTATAATTCTAACATTATATCCTTCGATTTTAACACAATCCTACTATCATAAAAAGCTACCTTATGTGGTTTTTCAGGACAAATGCATGAATGTAATGTTAATGTAATATTTTTCGTGTGTTGATGTAATATTTTGGGGCTATAGTAAAGATATTAAAAGGAAACTAATCAATCACCAAAAAAGGGAGGATAAATTATGAAGTTTATGAAAGATAAGGAATTAGTAGAAAAGTATGAAGGAGCAAGTGCAATCTATGCTTTGCAGAGGATTAAAAAGTTAAGTAAAAAAGAGAAGGCATTTGACTGGGCTGTTGCACTACTAACCCCATTTCCAGGAATTTTAGAGGAAGCTGATGCTTTGGCAGACTTGGGAGCATATTTCTTGGTTAAAAAAGAAAATGAAGATATTCTTGTTCGTGTTCAAGGAGAAAATGTTGCAGAAGAAATCATAACTGGTAAAATGGAGAAGAAGTCAGATAAGATTTTTGTTTATGATGGTAATCAGTATGCTGCATATAAGGAGCTTATTTCAGGTAAAGTATCATTTGTTCTAAATATGCCTAGTAATTTATTCTAATGGAGAGGATTATATGGAAAAGAAATATAATGTTTTGATTGCAGATGATGAGAAGGAAATTATATCCCTTCTCCGTCTTTTTTTAGAAAAGGAAGATATCAATGTTTATGAAGCTTATGATGGTGAGATGGCGTATATGCTTATACAGCATTACAAAATTGACCTAGCTATCTTAGATATTATGATGCCTAGGATGGATGGTTTTGAACTGATTACGAAAATACGGAAGGATTGTGACATCCCAATAATGATTATTTCTGCTAAAGTTGATTTGAATGATAAAGTTTATGGTTTAAAGCTTGGGGCAGATGATTATATCACGAAGCCTTTTGAACCTGTTGAGGTAGTTGCTAGGGTGAAGGCACAGCTAAGAAGAAATAATAAGGAAAATGAAATGATGTCTAATACTATTTCAGAAAATGATGAACGAATTATAACCTGTAAGGAAATGGTTTTGAATCTTGACAGATGTCAGTTAACAATAGCTAATAAGACTTTGGAACTTACAAAAATTGAAATGAATCTGATGGAAATGTTTATGGAAAGTCCTGGAAGAGTATATACAAAGGATCAAATTTTTGAGCGAGGATGGGAAGATACTTTTGTAGATGATAATACGATTCGTGTGACAATTAGTCATCTTAGAGATAAAATAGGTACAGACTGTATCAAAACTATAAGAGGGCTAGGTTATCGTTTAGAGATTAGGTAGATTATATATTGGAAAAAAGAATATGAATAAATTAAGAAAAAAGATAGTATATTATTATTTAGTTATTACAGCAATCCTTCTTATTGCTGAATGGTATTTGTATCAGTTTATATATAATTACAGTAGTATATGTAGTGAGAAAACAGGAATATCTCAAGATGTTTTTAGAATTATTGGAGGCATTTTGGTTGTATTCCTTTTTGTTAAAGTATCATATATCTATTATGAAAAAGTGAATCGAATGATTGTGCAAGAATCAGAACGTCAGGTAAAGGAACGAAATATGCTTTTTGCAAATATTGCTCATGATTTAAAAAACCCCATGGCATCTGTTCTTGGTTATGCAAGAGCTTTAGAGAATGGAAACATTTCTGAAACAGAAGCTGACAAAGTATATAAGCTGATTGCAGATAAATCTAATCAAATGAATGACATGATTTTGAAAATGTTTCAATATGCCAAAATGGAATCAGATGGATATGAGCTTAAACTTATAAAGACAGATATTTGTGCATTTGTTAGGGGTGTCATAGCAGACCGATATCATGAGTTGGAAGAACATAATATTGACTTAGATATTGACATACCAGATGAAAAAATAGAGGGTGCAGTTGACCTAGTAGAATTTTCCCGAGTCATAAATAATATTATTTCAAATGTTATAAAACACAATCAGGATGGAATAAAAGTATTGATAGCGGTAAAAAAATACAATAATAAAAAGATTAAGATCATTGTAGCAGACTCTGGTGAGGAGATTCCAAGCAATGTGAGAGAATCCATATTTGAACCTTTCAAATGTTCTGATACATCTAGAGTAACAAAAGATGGAAGTGGATTAGGACTTGCTATTACAAAGAGAATCGTAGAACTACATAAAGGAAGCATTTATATTGATGATAGGGTGGTTGGATATACAAAGGGTTTTGTGATTAAATTGTAATGTTAATTTAATAAATGTCATGTATTCGTGTAAGAAACCTCTTATAGAATGATACTTGTAAGAAATAAAAAAACAAGAACATCATTTTATAGGAGGTTTTATTTATGGAAAAAATGCTTGTGATAAAGGAGAGAAGAAAAAGGATAAGTGATTTTATTAGTGTATCTGTAGCAATGATAACAGGAATACATTTTTTCATTTTATTCACCAATTGGATGCAATGCAAAATATTTTCTACAGCAACATCTGGAGAATTTGTTATGGATCTTTTTAGGCTATTTGGATGCTTTTTTATTATTTTTATTGCTGGAATGATATTTGATAAATTACAAAATAAATAGAATTATTATGTATGTGTTTATATAGGAAATAAAGAAAAACTCTTATCAGAAGGTGAGTGGTTCTTAGATTAAAAATATATGTTAAAAAGTAAGGTTGAATTTCAACTTTAACATTTCAACCTTACTTCAAATAAAATGTTACTTATTTAGTTTACACAAAACTATTGACAGATTTTAATTTCTTTTAAATTTGCAAACAAATTTTAAATTCTGATTTTCCATTTCATTCAGTTACCTAACAAAATGGAGTTTATTGAAGTCTTTTTCTAGAGAAAATATCAATTTTATGGTTCAATACTATCTTCTTTATTGTAATCATTGAGTTGTTTTTTCATCTGTTCTTCTTGTTCTTTTTCTTTAAAATATTGCTTTATACCACTTTTAACGCCATGTTTTATAACAAAATATAATCCTAATAGAACTATAATAACATCTCCAAAGCTCATTCCTAAACGTTCCCATAACATAAGTGTATCCTCCTATTTCAGCACAAGAGTAAAAATTAATGCAATAATCAATGTGATAACTCCTGATCCAAAACCGAGCAATATCTTCTGATAAGGACGCTTAGCTTCTTCTTTTACTTTTGCAATTTCATCAAGGCCAGTTCCTTCCATAAAAGCAATAATTTCACGATAGGTTTGAATATCAAACTGCTTTTTCTTCTTTTCTACGATAATAGCAACATAAAATGCTACACCAACTAGTACTAACCAAATACCAATACCTATGAAATTCAAGAAATGAGCTAATGGAATTGGTGATACCACTACCAATAAAAATAAAATTCCAAAAACTTGACTCAACTTTTCAAATTCTCTCTTATCCTCTGCATTAACCTGTTCTTTCATAATTTCAACATCTCCTTTGATTAAATTATCGATAGAGACTTTAAATACTTCACTTAAAAGAACAAGACTGTTTACATCAGGATAGTTCTTATCATTTTCCCAGTTAGAAATAGTCTGTCTGGATACATATATTTTTTCTGCAAGTGCATCTTGGGATAATCCTAATTCATTTCGATATTTTTTTATCTGTTTTCCAAGTTCCATATTGTTTGTCTCCTTTCACAATTTACTCTAATCAAAGTTAAGTTTTTCATCTATCAAATAGCTTTGACAGTGAGCATTTTATAACTATTTTCCATTGTCAAAAGTCTTTGACATTAAATAAAATGCCCTATTTTCAAAGAAAAATAAGAATTTACATATCAACAAATTGTAATTTGTTATTTAAATTTCTAACATAATTGGTATATGATCAGAATAGATTAACCATTTTTTATAATCCAATACTTTGTAATTTTTTATTCTTTCTTTATGAATAAAACAATGATCAATGTGATATCCTTTATCTAAATGTCGATATAAATAGAAAGTTTTTTGTTTTTCTTCCCCTTGGTTTTCGTTATAAAAATAATGATATGCAGAAATTAATCCTTTTTTTTCTAGAATTTTTACAACATTGGTATGATTTCTTTTTTTATGTTGCTTATCCCATATTTTATTACTATTAAGGTCTCCAATTATTATTGTTTTATTATTATATTTATTTATGTGAATACATTGATATATATAATATTCTTCTATATATGGATCACAAGCCCAAACTCCTACTAAATCAAAACTATTATTTATATTAACAGATATAAAATTTCTTAAACAGTATGGTTCCCAGTTATTCATTTTTAATTCAATATTATCTTTGGCAAAAATCCCTAATCCCTTATTTTTGTTATCGCCAATCCAAATATAATTACTTGCAAAAGAAAAATAATTAGTATTTTTAAAATTGGTTGGATTTTCACATTCTTGTATTACATATATATCAGCATTCAATTTTACTATATTTTTAAATTTTTCGCGAAATTTACCATTACAATTCCAACTTACAATTTTCATACATTCTTCCTTATAAATTATGATTTATATAATTAATTATACAATAAATTTTACTTATCTTTATTATAGATTTTTTATAATTCCTTAATTATAAAAGAAACTACATTATTTGTTGGCAAGAATGAACTATATATTGTGAGATAGCAAAATAAAAAAATAATGAATAATTTAGTAAATATGGGGAAGAATATTTATAGAATGGAATAAGGATGGTATGGTATGGATACAAGTAGGAGTTTTTATATGAAAAAAGTTTATAGTTTCAAAGGAAAAAAATTAGGGGTAATAAAAGATATTATTTTAGATTTAAAAAATAAATCAGTATTAGGGTTTAAGGTCTCTGATTATACTATGTTTAAGAAAAAGGATTTTCTTGATGTAAGGGATATAAAATTTGTATGTGAAGAAAAAATAATAGGTGTTTTATCAACAGGAGACGGAATAAGATTTTCAGAATATAAACATACAGATATCTTAGATTACTTTGGTGTTTTAAAAGGAGCTTTAGAGGATATAATAATAGATATGAAAACTTATAAAATAAAAGGTATAATAATCTCTCCAGGAATATTAGAAAAATTATCTAAAGGAAAAGAAATATTACTTTCAAATAATATAGAATTTAAAAAAGATTGTATTTTAGATTTAAGCTCAAATAATATTACATTTAAAAATATAACTCACAAGGCTATGAATTATGAATTTTTTAAGAAAGCATAAAATAAAAATACTAATAATATCCTCTATATTATGTCTAATTTTATTATATATATTTTTTAAACCTTTTAAAGAAATTTTATCAATAATAATTATTTCTGCTATAATTGCTTATATCTTAAATCCAATAAAAAAATATTTAATTAATAAAAAATCTTTAAAAGAAAAAAAGGCAACCTTAATAATTATTATAGGAATAATATTATTTATAATAGGAATTTTAGTTATTTTAATTCCAACTATTTTTAAGGAGTTAAATAACTTAGGAGAAGGTCTTGAAGTTTTATATAATTATATAGAAAGCTTTGAAGAAAAATCAAAATTTTTTAAGTCACCATTTTTATATTTTATATATTCAAAGGGAAAAGAAAAGATATCACACTTTTTTATTGCTATGTCACAATCTTTAGTAGATAATATTATATCTTATAGTGAAAATATTTTATCTCTAGCTCTTATACCAATTGTAGTATATTACTTTTTATCAGATGGCAAAAATATATTAAAAAATCTTTATCTTCTTATTCCAGTAAAAAAAAGAATGTTAACTAAAAAAATAGCAAAGGACATAGATAAAATATTAGTTAAATATATATTAAGTCAAATATTTTTATCTTTTTTAATTGGCATAATAACATTAATAGTTCTTTTAGTATTAGAGATAAAACTCCCAATAGTTTTATCAATACTAAATGGAATTTTTAATATAATTCCCTATTTTGGTCCAATACTTGGAGCAATTCCTATACTATTAATAGCACTTATGGATTCTTTTTCAAAATGCTTATGGTCAGCTATAGCAATTTTTATAATACAACAAATAGAAGGAAATATATTATCTCCTAAAATAACAGGAGATAGCACTAATATTCATCCTTTAGTTATAGTTATACTTCTTCTTGTAGGGGAAAAGTTTGGAGGATTTATAGGAATGATTTTAGTGATTCCAATAGCTGTTGTGATAAAGGTTATATATGAAGATGTAAATTATTCATTATTTTCATAACAAAATAAATATTAAAAAATTATAATCAAAAATATTGACATAACTTCAAAGTTAAAATATAATCAACAATAAATGAATAAATTTAAGCAATGATAAGGATTAGTAGATTTTATTTTTCTATTTAGAGAGAAAGTGGATGGTGCAAACTTTTTAGAAAAAACTTCGAAGCTGCCTTGGAGCTATATAAAAACTAAGTGATGTATTTTTTATACATAATTAGGGTGGTACCGCGGAAGAGTTAGCTTTCGTCCCTTGTTTTAGGGATGGGAGCTTTTTATATTATAAAGAAATCATGGAGGGAAAAAAATGAAACAATATGGTACAAATGAACTAAGAGAAATGTACTTAAAATTCTTTGAAGGAAAAGACCATTTAAGATTAAAAAGCTTTTCTCTTGTTCCAAATAATGATAAAAGTTTACTTTTAATTAATGCAGGTATGGCACCACTTAAGCCATACTTTACAGGGGTTCAAGAACCACCAAGAAGAAGAATAACAACTTGTCAAAAGTGTATAAGAACTGGAGACATTGAAAATGTAGGAAAAACTTCAAGACATGGCACTTTCTTTGAAATGCTTGGAAATTTCTCTTTTGGAGATTACTTTAAAGAAGAAGTTATTCCATGGGCTTGGGAGTTTGTTACAGAAGTTTTAGAAATGCCTAAGGATAAACTATACGTAACAATATATTTAGACGACGATGAAGCTTATGATATATGGACTAGAAAGACTGATATAGACCCAGCTAGAATATTTAGATTAGGAAAAGAAGATAACTTCTGGGAACATGGTGCAGGTCCTTGTGGTCCTTGTACAGAAATACACTTTGATAGAGCAGATAATCTTCCACCAGTAAAAAATGCTGAAGAATTTGTAAAAGCTGGAGATGAAGATAGAGTAATTGAATTCTGGAACCTTGTATTTACTCAATTTGATGGTGATGGAAAAGGAAATTATGAAAAACTTGAAAGTACTAATATAGATACAGGTATGGGACTTGAAAGAATTGCAACTATAATGCAAGGAGTAAATAATATATTTGAAATAGATACAGTTAAAAATATATTAGGAAAAGTATGTAGCCTTTCTAACACTAAATATGGGGAAGATGCAGCTAAAGATGTATCTTTAAGAATAATAACTGACCATGTTAAAAGCGTTACTATGCTTATAGCAGATGGCGTAGGACCAAGTAATGAAGGAAGAGGATATGTTTTAAGAAGATTATTAAGAAGAGCTGCAAGACATGGAAGACTTTTAGGAATAAAGGGATTATTCTTATCTGAAATAGTAGACTCTGTAATTGAAAACTATGGTGAAGCGTACCCAGAACTTAGAGAAAAGCAAGAATACATTAAAAAGATGGTTTCCTTAGAAGAAGAAAGATTTAATGAAACTATAGATACAGGACTTTCAATTCTTTTAGGATATATTCAAGAATTAGAAAAAGAAAATAAAACAGTTTTAGATGGAGACAAAGCATTTAAGCTTTATGATACATATGGTTTTCCTTATGAATTAACAGAAGAAATATGTGAAGAAAAGGGATTAACCATAGATAGAAAATCTTTTGATGAAAACATGGAAAATCAAAGAGTAACTGCAAGAAATGCAAGAGGTGTATATTCTTACATGGGTGCAGAAGAAACTCCAATAAATAAAATTGAATCTGAAATAAATACTGAATTTGTTGGTTATACTAAATTAAAAGAGGAAGCTTCAATATTAGTTTTAGCTACAGATAAAGAATTTAGAAAAGAATTAAATGCAGGAGAAACTGGATATATAGTTACAGATAAAACTCCTTTCTATGCAGAAATGGGTGGTCAAGTAGGAGATAAAGGAGAAATCTACTCTGAAAACTTTAAAGCAGCAGTATTTAATACAAAGAAAAATGTTGGTGGAAAAGTAATTCACTATGTTAAGATATTAGAAGGAACTGTTAAAGAAGGAGAAAAGGTTACTTTAGAAGTAAATGCAGCAAGAAGAAATAACATTTGTAAAAACCATACAGCAACTCATATGCTTCAAGAAGCTTTAAAAGAAGTAATAGGAGACCATACTCATCAAGCAGGTTCTTATGTAGATGATGAAAGATTAAGATTTGACTTTAACCATTTCCAAGCATTAACTGCAGAAGAAATTGAAAAGGTAGAAAATATAGTTAATGAAAAGATAATGGAAGTTTATGGAGTAGAAACTAAACTTATGACTTTAGAAGAAGCTAAGAAAACAGGTGCTATGGCATTATTTGATGATAAGTATGGTGACAAAGTAAGAGTTGTATGTGTTGGTGAATTCTCTAAAGAATTATGTGGTGGAACTCATGTAAAGAATTCAGGAGAAATTGGATTATTTAAAATATTAAGTGAAACTGGTGTAGCTGCTGGTATAAGAAGAATAGAAGCAGTAACAGGGTTTAGTGCTATAAAGTATGTAGAAGAAAAGCAAAAGCTTCTTAAGGAAGTATGTCAAGCATTAAAGTGTAATGAAAAAGATGTTATTTCTAAGATTTCACATCAAGGTGCAGAATTAAAAGAAAAAGAAAAAGAAATTTCAGAACTTAAGAGTAAGCTTACAAGTGGAGCAGAAGATGAAATTTTAAATTCTGCAAAAGAAGTTAAAGGAATAAAGGTTGTTTCTTATGCTGTTGAAGGTGTAGATGGAAATGCTTTAAGAGATTTAGCAGATAAAATAAGAGATAAAGTAGGAAGTGGAGTTGTAGTACTTGCAAGTGCTTCTAATGATAAAGTTAATTTAGTAGCAATGGCAACTAAGGATTCTTTACAAAAAGGAATTCATTGTGGAAAGATTATAAAAGAAGTTGCATCTATTGTTGGCGGAGGCGGAGGAGGAAGACCAGATATGGCTCAAGCCGGTGGTAAAAATCCAGAAAAGATAGCTGAAGCAATAGAAAAATCATATGAAATAATTGAAAATTTAGTTAAGTAGTATACAAAACTTATAAATTAATGTATACTTAAATAAGAAGTAAACGAAAATTTTCCTTAGCAATTTATGTAAGGGGGTGAGCTGCTAAGAGGCAGCATTGATTATGAACGATAATAATGATAATATGGAATACACAATGCAGTTTGATGTAGCTAAAAATAGAGAAGTTTTAACAAAAACAATTTTAACAGAAGTTTATAAGTCTTTAAAAGAAAAGGGTTATAATCCTGTTAATCAACTTGTAGGTTATCTTATGTCAGGAGACCCTACTTACATCACAAATTATAACGGAGCAAGGGCTTTAGTAAGAAAACTTGAAAGAGATGAAATTCTCGAAGAAGTAATAAAATCTTATTTAGACATAAAGTAAAAAGGTGCCCGTTTAAGGGCATCTTTTTAATATTTATAGGAGTACTATATGAGAATATTAGGTTTAGACATAGGTCAAAAGACTATAGGTTTAGCAATATCAGATCCATTAGGCTTAACAGCACAGGGTCTTACAACAATACATAGAAAAAATAAACAAAGTGATATAGAAGAATTAAAAAAGGTATGTAAAGAATATGAAGTGGAAACACTAGTAATAGGATTACCTAAGAATATGAATAATAGTATTGGCTTTGCAGGAGAAAAAATACAAGAATTTGCCAAGTTAATTGAAGAAGAAATAGGATTGAAAATAGAGTTCTGGGATGAAAGACTAACAACAGTTGCAGCTCATAGAGCTATGCTAGAAGCAGACCTTTCAAGAGGAAAAAGAAAAAAAATCGTTGATAAGGTTGCAGCTACATATATATTACAGGGCTATTTAGATAGACTTTTTAACATGAAATAAAAAATAATTAATAAAAGGAGCGATTTGTTTATGATGGAAGAATTAGATTACATCACATTGTTTGATGAAGATGGAAATGAAGAAAAAATGGAGGTTATAGATTATTTCAAAATAGAAGATTTAAATCAAGAATATATTGTTGTTACTCCAGCAGATATAGATATTGATGAAGCTTATTTCTTAAAACGTATTGTTGATGAAAATGGTGATGTAACTTATGAAACAATAGATGATGAAGAAGAATTTAACATAGTAGCTGAAACCTATGAATTATTAGGTGAAGAATTAGAAGGGTTACTTGATGAATAAAATTTTATAAATTTATTATAATTTATAAAAGAGAGTAGGTGTTTTTTATATGAGTAAAGAGGTTACTATAGATTATACAATTCTTAAAGAAGATTTAAAGAAAAAAGGATATAAGCTTACTCCTCAAAGAAGAGCAATTGTAGACACTATTGTTGTTAATGAAGGAAAACATTTAACAGCAGAAGAAATCTATGATGAAGTAAAAAAAGATTGCCCGGAAATAGGGCTTGCAACCGTTTATAGAACAATTTTATTATTAGAAGAGATTGGAGTGGTAAGCAGATTACATTTAAATGATGGCTGTAGTAGATATGAACTTGTTCATAGTGATGAAGTTCATAGACATCATCATCTAATTTGTAATGTTTGTAATAAAGTTATTGAAGTAAAAGATGATCTATTAGAAGAGATAGAAGTGAAGATAGAAAAAGAGTATGAATTTAAGATAGTAGATCATGTATTAAAATTTTATGGCATATGTCGTGAATGTCAAGAAAAAAATAATGAAGGTAATGAATAAAAGGTAAATACCATTATTCTTTATTTATATATAAAACTTAATAAGGAGGATATTATGAAAGCAGAAAGAGCAAAGGTTAAAATTATACCTCTTGGTGGCTTGAATGAGATTGGTAAAAATATAACTGCTATAGAATACAAGGATGATATAGTAGTTATAGATTGCGGACTAAGATTCCCAGATGAAGATATGTTTGGAATAGATGTGGTTATACCAGACATTTCATATCTATTAAAGAATCAAGAGAAAATAAGGGGTATATTTTTAACTCACGGACATGAAGACCATATAGGAGCATTACCTTATGTATTAAAACAACTAAATGTTCCAGTATATGGTACTAAATTAACTCTTGGTATTGTTGAAACAAAACTAAAGGAACACGGATTATTGGGGTCAACAGAGCTAATTAAGGTAAAGCCAAGAGATATAATAAAATTAAATACAGTATCTGTTGAATTTATTAAAACTAATCATTCTATTGCAGACTCAGTAGCAATAGCTATTCACACACCTTTAGGAGTAGTATTACACACAGGTGATTTTAAAATTGATTATACTCCAATAGATGGAGAACTTACTGATTTTGGAAGGTTAGCTGAATTAGGTAAAAAAGGTGTTTTAGTAATGCTTGCAGATTCAACAAATGCTGAAAGACCAGGATATACTATGTCTGAAAGAGTAGTAGGAGAAAGTTTTTCAAGACTATTTTCAAAAGCAGAAGGAAGAATAATTGTTGCTACATTTGCATCAAATATTCATAGAATTCAACAAATTATACAGGCTTCTGAAAAACTTGGAAGAAAAGTTGCAGTTTCAGGAAGAAGTATGGAAAATATAGTGCAAGTTGCAATGGAACTTGGATATTTAGAAATGGAGGAAGATACATTAATTTCTATAGACCAAATATCTAAATATCCTAATGAACAAGTTGTTTTAATAACAACAGGAAGTCAAGGAGAACCAATGTCAGCACTAGCTAGAATGGCAGCATCAGAGCATAGAAAAATAAATATAGTTGAAGGAGATACTGTAATATTATCAGCCTCACCAATACCAGGAAATGAGAAATTTGTTTCAAAGGTTATAAATCAACTATTTAAGAAAGGTGCAAATGTTATTTATGAATCATTAGAAAAGGTTCATGTATCTGGTCATGCTTGCCAAGAAGAATTAAAACTTATGCATGCTTTAGTAAAGCCTAAATTCTTTATACCAGTACATGGAGAATATCGTCATTTAAAACAACATGCTGAACTTGCATGTAAGGGAGGTCTTTCTGAAAGAAATTTCTTATTAGCTGAAAATGGTGATGTTATAGAGGTTACTAGAAATTGTATGAAGAAAACAGGAACTGTTACTTCAGGTCAGGTATTTGTTGATGGTTTAGGTGTTGGAGATGTAGGACATATAGTTCTTAGAGATAGAAAACATCTTTCACAAGATGGTATTTTAACCGTAGTAGTTACAATAGAAAGAGCAACAGGTACTGTTATTGCAGGACCAGATATAATTTCAAGAGGATTTGTATATGTAAGAGAGTCAGAAGGGCTTATGGACGAAGCAAGAGAACTTGTAAAAAATATATTAGATGATTTCCAAGAAAAGAAAGTTACTGATTGGTCAACTTTAAAATCAGGAATGAGAGATGGCTTAAGAGAATTCTTATACGAAAAAACTAAGAGAAAGCCAATGATATTGCCAATAATAATGGAAGTTTAATATATTATTAATTTAGCAATTCATATATAATTTTTTATAAAATAAAAAAATATTATAAAATATTGACAGAATTAAAGAGAAAGTATATTATTAAAAAGGCGAGGATTGGGTACGAAAGTATCCAATTTTCTTTTGGAAAAAATGATTTATAGGTTTACATATTTTTAATATAAATTTTTGGAGGCAAAATAGTATGGAATTAATAAAAAGGGAAGATATAAGAAATATAGCTATTATAGCTCACGTTGACCATGGTAAAACTACTTTAGTTGATGCTCTTCTTAAACAAAGTCATGTTTTTAGAACCAATGAAAAAGTACAAGAAAGAGTTATGGATTCTAATGACCTAGAAAAAGAAAGAGGAATAACTATACTTTCTAAAAATACTGCAGTAATGCATAATGGAATTAAGATTAATATAGTAGATACTCCAGGGCATGCTGATTTTGGTGGAGAAGTTGAACGTGTACTAAAAATGGTTGACTCAGTTTTATTAGTAGTAGATTCTTATGAAGGACCAATGCCACAAACTAAATTCGTTCTAAAAAAAGCATTAGAATTAGGATTAAAACCAATAGTTGTAATCAATAAAATAGATAAGCCAGATGCTAGACCAGAAGAAGTTATAGATGAAGTTTTTGACTTATTCTTAGAATTAGGTGCTAATGATGAACAATTAGACTTCCCTATAATATATGCATCAGCTAGGTCAGGATATGCAAGATACAATGTTGAAGATGAAAATAATGATATGCAACCTTTATTTGAAACTATAATAAAACATGTACAATGTCCAGAAGGATATATGGATGAGCCATTCCAAATGCTTGTAACTACATTAGATTCAAATGCATTCGTAGGTAAAATAGCAATTGGAAAAATTCATAGAGGAACAGTTAAGAAAAATCAAAGTGTTTCATTAGTAACTATGGATGGCACAACAAAAAATTATAAAGTTACAAATTTATATACATATAATGGATTAAAGAGAGAAGAAGTTGAAGAAGCTTCAATGGGAGACATTATAGCAATAAGTGGTGTAACAGATGCTAATATTGGAGAAACTATAGCAGATTCTCAATGTCCAGAAGCACTTCCATTTGTTCATATAGATGAACCAACATTAAGCATGAACTTTATGGTAAACAATTCACCATTTGCAGGTCAAGATGGGGAATTTATAACATCAAGACATTTAAGAGATAGATTAATGCAAGAATTAGAAACTAATGTTTCTTTAAGAGTTAGAGAAATAACTCCAGAATGTTTTGAAGTATCAGGAAGAGGAGAACTTCATTTATCAATACTTATTGAAACAATGAGAAGAGAAGGATATGAACTTCAAGTTTCTAAAGCAAATGTTATATTTAAAGAAGAAAACGGAAAGAAATTAGAACCAATTGAATATTTAACAATAGATGTTCCAGAAGAATTTATGGGACCTGTTATGGAAAAGCTTGGACCAAGAAAAGGAGAAATGGTAAACATGACTTCAGCAGTAAATGGTTATACAAGATTAGAGTTCAAGATTCCTGCAAGAGGACTTATAGGATTTAGAAATGAATTCATGACAGATACAAAGGGTAATGGAATAATGAACCACGTATTTGATAGCTATGAACCATATAAGGGAGAAATTCCTACAAGAAGTAGAGGGTCAATAGTTTCTTTTGAAACAGGTGAAGCTATAGCTTATGGTTTATTTAATGCTCAAGAAAGAGGTCAATTATTTATAGGACCTGGAGTACCTGTATATCAAGGTATGATAGTTGGAGTATGTGGAAGAGCAGAAGATATAGACATAAATGTATGTAAAGGAAAGAAACTTACAAATACAAGAGCTTCAGGTTCAGACGAAGCAGTTAAGTTAGTACCACCAGTAATAATGTCTCTTGAAAATGCTTTAGAATTTATAAATAATGATGAACTTGTAGAAATTACACCTAAAAATATAAGAATGAGAAAAATTATATTAGATAGTGCTGAAAGAAAGAAAGCTATGAGCAGAAATAAAAGATAATCTTTTGAATATTAACATTTTATATTATAATAAAAGTAAATGGTCTAAAAAGGCTATTTACTTTTGTTATATTATGGGAGGATTATATGAAAAAGAAAAAGAGAATACTATTATTAATAGTAGTATTATTAGTGGCTGTTATTATAGGGGGATTTGAGTATTATGATGAAATCATAGAAAAACCCTTAGAATCTGATAAAGAAAAAATAGAGATAACTGTAGATGAAGGAGAAAGTTTTTATTCTCTTTTAGATAAATTATCAAGTATTGGTGTTTTAAAAAATAAAGAAGTTATAAAACTTAATTTAAAATTAGATAAAAAAAATAATATAAATTTAGTACCAGGAGAATATGAGGTAAATACTAATGTCACTCTTAAAGAGCTTATAAAGATATTAGAAACAGAGGATTTTAGTAAAAACAGAATTTCTGTAACAATCCCTGAAGGATATGATATAGAAGAGATGGCAAATGTATTTGAAGAAAGTGGATTATTCTCTAAAGATGATTTTTTGAATGCAGTTAAAAATCATGAACTTCCAAGCTATGTAAAAAAAGATGATAAGAAAAAATATAACTTAGAAGGATATTTATTTCCAAATACATATTTTTTGGATAAAGATATTAATGCAGATGAAGTAATATCTTTAATGATTAGTGAATTTGAAAAAACTTTAGAAAAGGTTGAAAAAGAAACTGGAGTTACAATTAAAGATGATGAAGTAGAGAAAATAATAACAATAGCATCTTTAGTTGAAGAGGAAGCAGAATTAGATGAAGAAAGAGACTTAGTATCTTCAGTTATATACAATAGATTAGAAAAAGGAATGAAATTAGAATTTTGTTCAACAATAAATTATGCTTGGGGAGAGCATTTACCACAAGTTTTAAATAAACACTTAGAAATAGATTCTCCTTATAATACATATAAAAATGAAGGTCTTCCAGTAGGACCTATAACCAATCCAGGAGAAAAATCAATAATTGCAGCTGTAAAACCAGCTCAAACAGATTATTTATACTTTATGTTATTATATAATCAAGGAGGAAAACATCATTTTTCTAATAATGGAGCAGAGCATGAAAAAGTAAAGCGTGAAGAAGAAGCTAAAGCAAGAGCTAATTAATTATTTTTTGGAGGAAAAAAATGAGCAATATAACTTATGACTATATGGAAGAATATATTAAAGGGTTAATTCCAGATAGAACAGGAGTTTTAAAAGAAATAGAAGATTTTGCAAGAGAAAATAATGTACCAATAGTTCAAAAAGAAACAGGAAAATTTCTTGAGTTTATGGTAAGTATGAAAAAACCTCTTAGAATTTTAGAATTAGGAACAGCCATAGGATTTTCATCCATATTAATGTATGAAGCAAGTGGAAATAATCCAGATATAGTTACAATTGAAAGAGATGAAAAAATGATAGAGCTTGCAAAGATTAATCTTAAAAAATTTAATCTTCAAGATAAGATAAAAATAGAAGAAGGAGATTGCTTAGAAGTTTTAGAAAAGCTTCAAGAGCCTTTTGATTTAATTTTTATGGATGCAGGAAAGGGTCATTATAATCATTTCTTGCCACATTGTTTAAGACTTTTAAAAGAAGATGGAATAATAATTGCAGATAATGTTTTATTTAGAGGAATGGTAGCTTCAAAAGAGCTTGTAAAAAGAAGAAAAATTACAATAGTAAAAAGAATGAAGACATACTTAGAAATGGTATCTAATGACGAGAACTTAATTACATCAGTAATCCCTATGGGAGATGGAATTGCAATTACTAAGAGGAGGAAATAAAAAATGAGAAAGCCAGAAATTTTAGCACCAGCAGGAAATTTAGAAAAATTAAAAACAGCTATAGATTATGGTGCAGATGCAGTTTACTTAGGAGGTAGCAGGCTTAATTTAAGAGCTTTTGCAGATAACTTTACTAATGAAGAAATAGCAGAAGGGGTTAAATATGCTCATGATAGAGGAAGAAAAGTTTATGTAACAATGAATGTTTATCCTCATAATAGCGATTTAATAGGAATTGAAGATTATTTAAGAGAACTTTATAAATTAAATGTAGATGCTATCTTAGTTGCAGACCCATCAATACTTGTAATAGCAAAAGAAGTTGTTCCAGATTTAGAAATACATTTAAGTACTCAAGCTAACAATGTAAACTGGAAATCTGCAAAGTTCTGGTATGACCAAGGTATAAAGAGAATAGTTTTAGCGAGGGAATTATCATTAAAAGAAATAAAGGAATGTCATGATAATCTTCCAGAAGAGTGTGATTTAGAAGCTTTTGTACATGGTTCTATGTGTATGAGTTATTCTGGAAGATGTCTTCTTTCTAATTACATGACAGGAAGAGATGCTAATAGAGGAGCATGTGCACAACCTTGCAGATATAAATATTATTTAGTTGAAGAAAAAAGGCCTGGAGAATATTTTCCTATTATGGAAGATGATAAGGGGACTTATATAATGAATTCAAAGGATTTATGCATGATAGAGCATATTGATGATGTTATAAATGCAGGGGTTTATTCTTTGAAAATAGAAGGAAGAATGAAAAGTCCTTATTATGTAGCTGCAGTTGTCAAAGCTTACAGACAGGCGGTAGATGAATATATGAAAGACCCAGAAAATTATAAAGCTAAGCCGGAATGGATGGAAAGTTTAATGAAAGTAAGCCATAGACGTTATCATACTGGATTTTATTATGGAAAGTCAGAAACTCAAATATTTGATTCATCATCTTATATAAGAAATGCTGATATTGTTGGAGTTGTAAGAGAATATGATGAGAATACAAAGGTAGCAACAATTGAACAGAGAAATAAAGTTTTTGAAGGCGATATTGTTGAAGTTTTAAGACCAGAAGGTTCCCCATTTAATGTTACTTTAAAGGATATGAGAGAAAATTCAGGAGAAAAGATAGAAAATGCACCAAGAGCTCAAATGTTATTTAAAGTTCAAGTAGAGAAGCCATTAAAACCTAAAGATATGTTAATAAAAGAAAAGTAAGATTTGTTATTTTAAAGCTAAAAAATTTTTTACTATCAAAATTCTAATAAAAAATAAAGAAAAGTTTGAATAAGACACCTACATTTTGTTAATAATTTAATAAAGTGGAGGTGTTTCTTATTATTAAATATAAAAGTAAAAAAAGAATTATTCAAGTATTAGCATTTTTTCTTACAATTTTAATTGCATTAGGAGTTAGATTAGTTTTTTTACAACTATATCCCACAGAAAGAGTAACAGCACAATATGAAAATCATCAAAGTGAACAAATATCAGACTTTAAATATGAGATTTTAGATACAAATGGAAATAATTTAATGAAGTATAACTATAAATATATCTTAGTAATAGATTCAAAACCATTTAGCTTAAATAACTATGAAGAAAGCTTAAAAGACTTAATGGCTTTAAATTTTATTATGAAGGGAGAAAGTGATGAATTTAATTTTACTGACATTATGAAATCAAAAGGAAAAGTGTACTATACTATATCAGAAGATACCTATAAAAAAATCAATTCATTAAAAAATATTAAAGGTATATACACATATGTATATAGTGAAGTAGACAGAAAAAAGGCATGGATGGTAAGTAGTTTTCTTTCAAGAATAGAAAATAATAATATTCCAACAAATACATTACTTTGGCAAATAGATAAATATGTAGAAAATAACAAGCTTCCTATGGAAGATTTTTATCTTGATGATAAAGGAATATATAGTGAAAATAAAATTAACATTAATGAAGAAAATAAAAATTTAAAGCTTACTATAAATAAAGAAGTTGAAGATAAGGTGCGTGAGGTATTAAAAAAAGAAGAATACGAAGGCCTAGATAATATAGCAGTAATGATAATGGAATCAGAAACAGGAAAAATTAGGGCTATGGTTCAAAAGGATGAAAGTGAAGCAAATTTAAATTTAGCTATAGAAGGAATAGGGTATGAACCAGGGTCAATATATAAACTTATTACTTTAGAAGCAGCACTAGATAAAGGTGTAATAACATTAGAAAATACTTTTAGTTGTAATTCAGTAATATGCGAAAAAAATAATTGCCATGGGTTTTTAAGTGTAGAAGAAGCTTTGGTAAAGTCTTGTAATGATGTTTTTGGTAAGGTAGGAAATTTAGTTGGATATGAAGATTTAATGAAATATTCAGAAAAGCAAGGACTATTTAGTAGAGTATTAAATCTTCAAGGCGATGGAACAAATGAATCAGAAGGTGTAAAGCCTAGTGTGGAAGCTGGAATGAACAATATAGCTATAGGGCAATGTTTTAATGTAACTCCTATACAAATGTTAGGAGCTATAAATACCATAACTAACAATGGAGTATATGTAAAACCTTACTTAGTTGAAGGAATATTAGATAAAGATAATAATATTATAGAAGAATTTTCTTCTGAAAGTAAAAAAGTATATAATCAAATAACAACAAGTCTTTTAAAAAAATCAATGAAAGCTGTAGTTGAGAGAGGAACTGGAAAAAAAGCAATGGTAGAGGGAGTTGACATAGGAGGAAAAACTGGTTCTGCAACTTCTGGAACTAAAAGTGGAACTCATGGATGGTTTGTTGGATACTTTAATATAAATGAAAAATATTATACAATGATTGTTTTTGTACCTAACATACAAAATGATGAAGAAAATGGAGAAGAACTTGGAGGAGGAAGTACAGCAGCACCAATTTTTAGAGATATAGTTAAAAAATTAGTGTATTAATGTTAATAAATACCTTATTTCTTGAATATTATAGTATTAAGCACTGCTAGGAGGAGCAAGGTGTTTTTATTAACAAATTTTTTAGAAATTATATCAAACACAGTTTTATTATCAGGATATATTTCTGGTAATAATGTTTTTCCATTACCATTAGATGAAGATGAAGAAAAATTTTACTTAGAAAAATTAAGAGAGGGAGATAAAGAAGCAAAAGAAGTACTTATTGAAAGAAATCTTCGCTTGGTAGCTCATATTGTAAAAAAATATTCATTTCCTAATAAGGATGTAGATGAATTAATTTCAATAGGGACAGTTGGTCTTATAAAAGCAATAGATTCCTTTAATTGCTCTAAAGGTACAAGGCTTGCCACATATGCCTCTAGATGTATTGAAAATGAAATATTAATGCTGTTTAGAAACAATAAAAAACAAAAAAACGAGGTATATTTACAAGAGCCTATAGGTGTCGATAAAGAAGGTAATGAAATATGTTTAATCGATGTTCTAAGCAGTGAAAGGGATTCTGTAATAGATAAGGTTGAAAGTAAATTAGAAATAAAATCTCTCTATAGGAAAATGAAAGAGGTTTTAACAAAAAGAGAATATAATATAATTATAATGAGATATGGCTTAGATGATGGAAGAAATAGAACTCAAAGAGAAATTGCTGGACTTTTAAATATATCAAGGTCCTACGTTTCAAGAATAGAGAAAAAGGCATTAAAGAAATTAAAAAAATCACTCACTTATAATAGCTAAATTAAAAGTATTTAATAAATAAAGCATATTATGTATAGAATTGTAATATCAAATGTGATAAAATGAAAAACAAGGAATTATTTTTTTATAAATATAAGTAAAGGAATACATTAGCTTTATATAAAAATTTAGGAGGAAAAGTGATGTACGTATTAAATGAATTATTAACAAAAACAAATGAACTATCAGGATCAGACGTTCATATCACAGTAGGTTTACCACCTATGGTAAGATTACATGGTCAATTAACACCATTAGGAGAAGAGGCGTTGACCCCATTAGATACTGAAAATTTTGCTAAGGAAATTCTTGGGGCAACTAAGTTTAAAGAATATTGTGAAATAGGTGAATATGATATAGCATATGCAATAGAAGGAGTTGCTAGATTTAGAGTTAACCTTTACAAAGACAGAGGAACTCATGCAATTGCATTAAGATTGATTACTGAAGGGGTACCAACATTAGATGGATTAAGACATCCTTCAGTATTAAAGGATTTAACTAAAAAGAGAAGAGGACTTGTACTTGTTACAGGACCAACTGGTAGTGGTAAGTCTACAACTCTTGCAGCTATGATAGATGAAATAAATTCAAACAGAAGTGAACATATTATAACTCTTGAGGACCCAATAGAATATTTGCATCAACACAAAAAATCAATAGTAAACCAAAGAGAAGTTGGAAATGATACTGAAAGCTTTAATAATGCCTTAAGAGCGATTTTAAGAGAAGACCCAGACGTTATTCTAATAGGAGAAATGAGAGACTTTGAAACTATACAAATAGCACTTACAGCGGCAGAAACTGGTCACTTAGTATTCTCAACTCTTCACACTATTGGTGCAGATAAAACAGTTGATAGAGTTATTGATGTATTCCCACCTCATCAGCAACAACAAATAAGAGTACAGTTAGCTGGTGTTTTACAAGGGATAATATCTCAACAATTAATGCCTACAACTGATAAAAAGGGAAGAGTTGCAGCACTTGAGATAATGACAATTACACCTGCAATACAAAATCTTATAAGAGAAGGCAAGAGTCATCAAATTATGTCTTCAATTCAAACTGGTGCTAAGTATGGAATGAAGACAATGGATATGGCATTAGCTGATTTATATAAACAAAGAAAGATTAGTAAGGAAACAGCATTACAATATGCTGTAGATAAAGAAGTACTAAAAAGAATGATGATTGTGTAAAAAAATATCATAAAATTGTAGCTTAAAGCTATAAAAAGGAAGTATAATAAAGGAGAGATGTAAAAGCATTTCTCTTTTATTGTTATGAAAATAGAGTAATGAGGAGTGAAGACGAAAGAGATGCAAGATATATTAATAACTGTGGTTGATTTTGGAAGTAAAAAGCTTTCGGCCTCCTTAGGAAAAAGGACAGGAACAGAAGTAGAGATAATTGCCAGCCAAAATGTTCCATCCAAAGGAGGAATAAAAAAAGGGATAGTTGAAGATGTGAATATCTGTAAAGATTCATTAGGAGAAGTATTAAAAAAATTAGAATGGCTCTCTGGTGAAAAGGTAGAAGGAATATATGCAGGAATATCATCTAAAAACCTTAGAACTACTGAAGGCGATGGAGAAATTCATCTTAAAAATGGTAGTGTAAGAGAAGAAGATAAAAAGAATGTTATTGAGGATGCAAAAGAAAAGCTTTCATTAGCAGAAGGAGAAGAAATCGTAGATACATTAGTTAATTTTTACACATTAGATGGAAGAATAATAGATGAAGATATAGAGGATTCTTTAGGAAATAATTTGAAAGTAAATATAACATTTGTTTTAGGTCTTAAAAATGAATTGGATAAATATAGAAAAATAGTTGAAGAAGCTGGCTATGAGTTTAATGGCTTTATAGTAAATATTATAAGTGGAAAGAATATATTCTTATATGATAATAAATCTATAGGCACTCATGCTATTATAGACGTAGGAGCAGAGATAACAGATATAGCTGTTTTTAATAATGGAATACTTAAATACATATCTTCAGTACCATTAGGTGGAGAAAATATTACTAAGGATCTTTCTATTTGTGGAAAGTATTCATTAGTAGAAGCAGAAAATTTGAAAAATATTTATAGTAAAAATTATGAAAGCATGTATAATGATACTACTACAGATGATATAATAGAAGTTGGAAGTACAAAGGTTTCAAAAGAATTATTTTATGAGGTAATACAAGCTAGACTAGAAGAAATTATAAAATATATTAACTTAGAAATAAAAAAGACTTCCTTTTATGAAGGAATTTGTAGTATAATTATCTATGGAGATGGGCTAGTTAACTATGAAAATATTACTTCAATTGTAAACAATAATATTGAAAAAAAGTGCAAAGTTGTAACTAAGGCAGAACTCGGTATGAAAAGCTTAGCAGATATTTCTTCTTTAGCAGATGTTAAAGAAGTATATGATAGATTAAGTTTAATTGATGAAGACAAAATAGAAATAGAAAAATCTAAAGAAGAATATAATAATAATTATGTTGAAGAAATTAATGATGAATATGAAGAAGAGGAACCAAGGGGATTTATTCAAAAAATAAAAAAATTCCTAATGGGAAAGGATTGAAGGAGGAGTTATTTTGTTAGATTTTGAAGTTGATATGCAAGAATTAACTAACATAAAGGTTATAGGATGTGGCGGCGGTGGAAGCAATGCCGTTAATAGAATGATAGTAGAAGGGTTAAAAAATGTTGAATTTATTGCTATAAATACAGATAAACAAGCCTTGATGCTTTCACATGCGGATCAAAAAATTCAAATAGGAGAAAAATTAACTAAAGGACTTGGAGCAGGAGCTAATCCAGAAATTGGACAAAAGGCTGCAGAAGAAAGTAGAGAAGAGATTACAGCTGCAATAAAGGGTGCAAATATGGTCTTTATTACTGCTGGAATGGGAGGCGGAACAGGAACTGGAGCAGCACCAGTTGTTGCTGAAATTGCTAAATCTTTAGAAATTTTAACAGTTGGTGTAGTAACAAAACCGTTCCCATTTGAAGGTAAAAGAAGAATGAGATATGCTGAAATAGGTATAGCTAATTTAAAAGAAAAAGTAGATACTTTAGTAATAATACCAAATGAAAGATTATTATCAATGGCAGATAAAAAGACTACTCTTTTAGATTCATTTAAGCTAGCAGATGATGTATTAAGACAAGGTGTACAGGCAATATCAGACCTTATTACAATACCAGGGGTAGTTAATGCTGACTTTGCTGATATAAAAGCAGTTATGTTAGATAAAGGTTTAGCACATATGGGAGTAGGATATGGTAAAGGAGATACAAGAGCTTCTGATGCAGTAACTCAAGCTATTTCTTCACCATTATTAGAAACTTCTATAGATGGAGCTACTGGAGTTATATTAAACTTTACCGGAGGAGCAGATTTAGGAGCTTTAGAAGTATATGAAGCTGCAGATGTTGTAAGAGAATCTGCTGATCCAGATGCAAACATAATATTTGGTGCGGTAATAGATGAAAACCTAAAAGATGAAATAAGAATAACTGTTATAGCAACAGGTTTTGAACTTGAGGATTCTGAAAAACCTTCTGATTTAGGAAGAACCATAGAAAGACCTAAAAAACATACAATAACAGAAGAACATCAAAAGCCAGTAGTAGAACCAAAGCATGAGGAAGTTGTTAAAGAAATGCCTAAAGAAGAGGAAGAAGATGGCATAGATATACCAGCTTTCTTAAGAAGATCTAGAAGAAATTAATATTTTTAATAAAAAAGATCAATTTTTAAATTGGTCTTTTTTATGTTATTTAGAAAATTAATTTAATAAATTTTTGTTATAAAAAATAGTTTAAGGTGTGAAGTTATTTTTTTAGAATCAAGAAATTGGTTTTATAAAAATAATAATTTCGCACTTTTTTTATTGATTTGATATTTTTCTGAATATTTCTAATATTTTGGGAACTAATAATGAAAACTTATATTTGTTAATAACTTTGATAATAGAAAAGAGGAAATAAAAATGCAATCTACTGTAAAAATATGTAAAATATGAGCTTTTAAAAATAAATCTTTTAAATAATAAAATGACAAAATTTTGAAATTAAAACAAGTATAATTATCTTTAAAGGGAGAGATGCAAATGGAAATTTATTTAGATGTAATTCTTTTAGAAAATTTCATTGTAGATATCTTTTTACTTAAGGTTACTTCCAAGATTTTAAGAAAAAAAATCACATTAAAAAGAGAATTTTTAGGAGGGATATTAGGGGCATTATATACATTAGTCATGGTTTTTAAAAATTTAAGAATCTTTGCAGTAATACCTTGTCAGATAGTTGTTGTTTATGAAATTATAAATATTTCATTTAAGAACACTAATTTTCTTTTTAAGTTAAAAGCAGCTTTAATATATTTGTTAGGAGCTTTTTCTTTGAGTGGTTTATGTATAATGTTTTCTGTTAGTAGAAGTTTCAAAGGAATTTCTAGGGGGTATGAAATAAACGATTATTCAATTAAAGGTTTACTTATTTCTTTAATGATAATATATATATCTTTTAGTAGAATTATTGAATATATAAAGGAAAGAACTTTAATAAAAAATTTTACTTATGATATAGAATTTTTTATTGGTGATTCAAAGTATATGATTAAAGGTTTTCTAGACACAGGAAATGAACTTAGAGAGCCTATAACAAACTTTCCATGTATTATTGTAGAAGAAAATTTTATAGCTAATTTAAATGAAAAGGAAGCTTATTACATTCCATATAAAGCAATAGGTTATGCAGGAAAACTTAAAGGTTTTTTAGGAAAACAAGTAAGGATAAGAGAAGAAGGAGGAATATGGAGAGAAATCAATGCCATTATATGTCCATGTAAAGAATTACTTAGTAAAGAGAGAGATTTTAATGCATTACTTTCAAGAGGTGTTATTTAAAAGGAGGGTAAAATTATGTTAAACTTAGGACTTATTTTAAATAAATTAATGGAAAGGTTAAAGATACAAGGAAATAGTCTTCATTATGTAGGTGGCAATGATGTTTTACCTCCCCCTTTATCTAAGGAAGAGGAGGAAAAGCTTCTTTTAGAATTGCTCAATGGAAATGAAGATATAAGAAGTGTTTTAATAGAAAGAAATTTGAGGTTAGTAGTTTATATAGCAAGAAAATTTGAAAATACAGGAGTATATATTGAAGATTTAGTTTCTGTTGGAACAATAGGACTTATAAAAGCAGTAAATACTTTTAAACCTGAAAAAAAAATAAAATTAGCAACCTATGCTTCTCGTTGTATTGAAAATGAAATCTTAATGTATTTAAGAAGAAATAGCAAAATTAAAGCAGAAATTTCTTTTTATGAGCCTTTAAATATAGATTGGGATGGAAATGAACTTTTATTATCTGATATATTAGGAACTGAAAATGATACAGTATATAATCTTATAGAAGATGAAGTGGATAAGCAGTTATTATTTACAGCATTAAAAAGTTTAAATGATAGAGAAAAGGAAATTATACAGCTTAGATTTGGACTTGATGGAAATAGAGAAAAAACTCAAAAGGAAGTTGCAGACATTTTAGGAATATCACAATCTTACATTTCTAGATTAGAAAAGAAAATAATTAATAGATTAAAAAAAGAAATTACTAAAATGACATAACTTGTCTCTAGTATAAAAGTATAACTCTTCGGAAATAATATTAAATGAATTTTGTAATTACTTCCGAAGGGGTTGATGATTTTGATCATTAATAAGGTTGAAATTTGTGGAGTAAATACTTCAAAACTTCCTGTTTTGAAAGAAAGCGAAAAAAGAGAATTACTTTTACAAATTAAACAAGGCAATAATGTTGCAAGAGATTCTTTTATAAAAGGAAATCTAAGATTAGTTTTAAGTGTAATACAAAGATTTAATAATAGGGGAGAAAATGTAGATGATTTATTTCAAGTTGGATGCATAGGGTTAATGAAAGCAATAGATAACTTTGACCTAAATCAAAATGTAAAATTTTCTACATACGCAGTACCTATGATAATAGGAGAAATAAGAAGATATCTTAGAGATAATAATTCAATAAGAGTAAGCAGATCATTAAGAGACATAGCTTATAAAGCACTTTTAGTAAGAGATAAATTAATAAAAGATAATAATAAAGAACCAACAATATCTCAAATATCAAAAGAATTAAATCTTCCAAGAGAAGATGTAGTGTTTGCATTAGATGCAATACAAGACCCAGTATCATTGTATGAGCCTATTTACCATGATGGAGGAGATGCCATTTATGTTATGGACCAAGTAAAAGATAATAAAAATACAGATGAAAGCTGGCTTGAAAATATATCAATAAAAGAAGCTATGAAAAAGTTAAGCAGTAGAGAAAAGCTAATATTAAACTTAAGATTTTTTAATGGAAAAACACAAATGGAAGTGGCAGATGAAATAGGTATATCCCAGGCTCAAGTATCAAGGCTTGAAAAAATAGCTTTAAAACATATGAAAAACCATGTGTAATAAAAAGCATTAAATCTTCATATTATTCTTACAGAAAGGTGGGATAAGTATGGAAGAAGAGATGCTTCATTCAATTAATGCTATGAGAAGTATGGAAATAATTGATATTAATACTGGTAGAAAGCTTGGCTTTATAAAAGATATAAAAATAGATTGTAGTGAAAATAAAATAATTTCTATAATTCTTCAAGGACAAGAAAAAGGATGGTTTTCAAAAGGAGATGATATAGAAATATTATGGAACAATATTTCTAAAATAGGCATTGATGTACTCCTTGTAGACCTAGAAGATATTAATAATATTTTAAGTACACACTAGAAAATATACGCATAAGTATGTATAATAAGCTTAAATCAGGTTTATAAAATAAGAGAGGTGGAACACATATGAAATGTCCTTTTTGTTTTTTTGAAGAAAGTAAGGTTATTGATTCAAGGTCAGCAGACGATAATACTACAATTAGAAGAAGAAGAGAATGTTTAAATTGTGGCAAAAGATATACAACATATGAAAAAATAGAAAATATTCCTATTCAAGTAATAAAGAAAGATTCAACTAGAGAAAATTTTAATAAAGATAAAATAGTTAATGGCTTGATTATTGCTTGTCAAAAAAGACCAATTTCAAGAAGTCAGATAGAAAAATTGGCAGATGAAATAGAAAGGGATATTTCTAACAAAATGATAACAGAAGTTCAAAGTAAAGATATTGGTGAAATGGTTATGAAGAAGCTAAAAGAACTAGATGAAATTTCTTATGTAAGATTTGCTTCAGTATATAGACAATTTAAAGATATTGATACATTTTTAGAGGAAATAGAAAATTTAAAGACTAATCAAGAATAAAAGAGAAGGTGAAAGCTATAAAATTATCCAATTAGCATTTCACCTCTTTTTTAATGTATAAGAAATTATATCACTTTATAAGGTATTGGTAATTTGCCAAGTTAATAATAAAGCTTAATAAAAAATTTATATGACTTGAATGATTATTTACAATTTGCTAAGATTGCAATAAAATTTGATATAAGAAAAAAGTTAAAATTTTTTAAAATAAAGTTAAAGATAAGTTAATTTATATGGTAAAAATAGACTATGATAATGTAAAATGTTAAAATAGTGGTGTAATAATATAGGAGGAATAAATGAATAAGTTAAATATAACTGATTTTAAAAAGGTAAAAGATTATTTAATAATAGAAAATGAAAGAAGTAAAGTTGTTTTTTCAACAGCAGAAGAAAATAGAAGCTTTAATAGACATACAGATGATGGCATAGAAAATCTTATGAGTATAAAAAAAGATTTTAATGTAAGGACTGTATCATACTTAAAACAAATTCACTCTGATAAAATACTTATAATAAATGAAGAAAATATAGACAAAATAAATGAAAGTGAAGGAGATGCAATAATTACAAATTTAAAAAATATTGCTATTGGAGTTTTTACTGCTGATTGTGTTCCTAT